>CAIZMB010000148.1 GCA_903933935.1 uncultured Cytophagaceae bacterium | reverse complement strand
GTCCAGATAAAATCGCCTAAAGCTAAATCACAAACTTGTGCCACCATCATCGTTAAAAGTGCATAACTCGCAATATTAAATGGGACACCTAAAAACACATCGGCGGACCTTTGGTATAGTTGACATGATAATTTACCATCAGCCACGTAAAATTGGAAAAAAGCATGACATGGCATTAATGCCATTTTAGGCAAATCAGCTACATTCCAAGCACTTACGATAATTCGCCTAGAATCTGGATTTGTTTTTAAGGTTTGAATAACGTCTTTTATTTGGTCAATTACTTGACCGTCAGCACCTTCCCAAGAACGCCATTGTTTGCCATAAACAGGGCCCAAATCCCCTGTTGGACTCGCCCATTCATCCCAAATACTGACATTATTTTCTTTTAAATAGGCTGTATTTGTTTCTCCTTTTAAAAACCAAAGCAATTCATAGATAATGGATTTCAAATGTGTTTTTTTTGTGGTGACCAATGGAAACCCATCGGCTAAATTGAAACGCATTTGATATCCAAAAACACTCGTTGTACCTGTGCCTGTACGATCCGATTTATACGTGCCTTTTTCTTTAATGTGGGTAAGAAGATCTAAATAAGCTTGCATATTAGGCTATAAATTGATTTGAGTTTAAAACTAAGGTATGTGTTATTTTGGCGCTGGGTTCTAGTTGGGCCGTGGCCGAGCAATATTTCTCCATGGATAATTGGATTGCTTTTAATGCTTTGTTTCCATCGATTTCGCCTTTAAGTTCAAATTGAATATTTATTTCATTAAAAGGTGTTTTCTCAGTCCCTTCAATTTTTTCTCGGTTTCCGGAAATTCTAATTTGAAAATCTTCTATGGTTTGGCGTTGCTTTTTTAGAATTAAAATAACATCAATCGCAGTACATCCACCGATGCCCATGAGCAGTAATTCCATGGGTCTAGCACCTGCATTATGTCCCCCAATACCCTCTGCGGCGTCTATATGAACGGGAACGGAGGAGCTACCCATTCCTTCAAAATGAAAATCTTCATCTATCCTTTTTAAAATTACTTCCATCTTATTTCAATAAATTTGATTTTAATTCTTGTTTCCACAAAACGTCTCCCTTTACGTCATGTAAAGTAATATTTAATGTGCGATCTTTTAATGGGCCTGATACACTTAGGGTAGCAAATGCTCGCTCTTGAGTCATTGTTCCTGGAACCAATTGTTCGTTTAAATCCAACTTATGTGGGGTGGCTGTTCCGGCAGTTAGAGGCGAAACGGTTAAATCGTATAAGGGATATGTACCAGGGCGTTCGAGTTTCCAAAAACTAGACGTATGTCGATCGCCTGAAAGAAATACAACTCCGGGAATATTTCTATTTTGTATTTCTTTTAATAATTGGTTCCTCTCTTGTTCGTAATTAGACATATTTTCAAATATTTTAGCCGGATTGATGATTTGTCCACCATTGACAACAATTTTGAAACTAGCCCTGCTAGTAGTTAATGCATCCAAAAGCCAATTTAATTGCTTTTGACCAAAGTAATCTTTTGCGGGATCTTTTAAGTCATTCGGTGCCTTAAACCAACGGTCATCCATTAAGAAAAACTCGGTATCGGACCATTGAAACTGGCCTGTGATTGCCTCTTGAGGGAAAACATAATTTAAATTACCCCAATAAAGCTTAAACAATTCCAATGCTGTATTTTTCAACACAAATGAGCGATCCGCATCATTTGGGCCATAATCATGATCATCCCAAATAGCATAATGATGCGTATTTGCCAAGAGGGCTTGGACTGATTTTTGTCCTCGAGTGTGGTCGTTTCGATGGATCATTCCTGTTTTTGTATTCCAATCGGGTTCTCGGTAATAAAAATTATCTCCTCCCCAAATCATAAAATCTGGCTTTTGTTGATAGATTGATTGATAAATTTCGTCTGCACCTCCATAAGGTCTTCCGGGCCGATCATGATTTTCATCGTTTATATAATTGCAAGATCCAAAGGCAAAAGTAAAATTAGGAGGATCCGTTCGATATTGCCATAATGCTTGAGTTTGAAATTCAAGTGGATAATCAAAATTCATTTTTTTACCATCTATCCAGACCTCATAGGAATATTTTTTACCCATTTCGACTTGGTCAGTAATGATTTTGGTAATAAAATTATCTTTCTTTTGAGTTTGAACGGGATCGGTTGATTTAATTGGACTATTCGATTTGTTATCTTTTTGCCAATATTTTATTTCAACCTTGGATGACTTTTCAGTTTGAATCCAAATTAAGGTCTCCTTCATTTCGGAATAACCTAGCATGGGACCACTTTTAATTTGACCAAAAACGCTTGAGCAAACGATGATATAAAGAAATGTGTATAAGTATTTCATTTGATGATCATTTTAGGGCTATATTTGTCGCTAAATTTAATTAAAATGGCATATTATTCCATTCAAGGTATTCAGTTAACGGACTTGGCCCAACAATTTGGAACGCCCCTGTATGTCTACGATGCAGACAAAATTAGGGAAAAAATTTCAGTTCTTCGTGGGTCATTAAAGGGTTTTCCTTTATCGATTAAATATGCGTGTAAAGCGAATACTAATTTATCTATTTTGCGCATCATGCTGCAAAATGGAGTGGATTTAGATGTTGTTTCTCCTCAAGAATTAGAATTAGGAATTTTGGCTGGTTATGCAGGCAATCAAATAACTTTTACTCCAAGTGGTGTTGATTTTTCGGAGATTGAATTTGCTGTTGACAAAGGCGCCATTGTGAACTTAGACAATCTTTCAGTACTTGAAAAGTTTGGTCAAAAATATGGATCAACCAAGCCTTGTCTTATTCGCATTAAGCCTCATGTTTTTGGTGGTGGAAATGAAAAAATCATGACCGCTCATCCTGAATCAAAATTTGGTATTTCAATTCATCAAAAAGAGGAAATTTTAGCCATTGTCAATCAATATAAAATTCATGTGATTGGTTTGCACCAACATACTGGTTCGGATATCAAAGATGGTAAAACATTTCAGGAAGCTGCATCAGCACTTTTTGAATTTGCGTTTGACTTTAAAGACTTAGAAATCATTGATTTAGGTGGGGGATTTAAAGTTCCCTATTCACCCGAAGATCCAGGGGTTGACATGCAGGAAGTGGGCCAATTAATGAGCCAATCTTTTCTTGAATTTAGTCGGCAGTATGGACGAGAACTAAGGCTTTGGGTGGAACCTGGAAAGTTTTTGGTGAGCGAGGCTGGAACCTTTTTGGCACAAGCGACGGTGGTTAAAAATGATCCGATCAAGACTTTTTTAGGAATTAATACAGGTCTTAATCATTTGATTAGGCCCATGATGTATGGTTCTTATCATTATATTTTTAATGCTTCTAATCTAAATTCAGGTAGTCAGAAAGCTTATCGAGTGGTGGGGAATATTTGCGAAACCGATACATTTTCATTTGATTTTAATGGCAAACAAGACGAAAGAAAATTGAATGAGGTAAAAGAGGGTGACATTATTGCATTAGCAAATGCTGGTGCTTATGGGTTTACCATGGCTTCTCACTATAATTCAAGGTTTTTGCCAGCTGAAATACTCATCGATCAGGGCAAGGCCATTATCATTCGGAAGAGAGAGACGTTGGATGATTTGACTAGAAATCAAGTTTTTTAGGTAAGTTTTAGGTATTACCTATTGCCTATTACCTATTACCTATTTTACTAATTAGCTAGTATAGCACCCAAGTATCCTT
>CAIZMB010000147.1 GCA_903933935.1 uncultured Cytophagaceae bacterium | reverse complement strand
GAGCCCATAAAATTTCTTCTACTGCTTGAATAGGGGAGGCATTTATTCCTAAAAGAGGGGGCATCAACTTATAATAATGGCTTTTTAGTTTTTTTACGCCATTTTTATTAATGGAAACTATTTCTTCCAAGTGGACATGAAATATAGCTACAACTCCATCCTCTGTGCTGCCCTCTGAAATCTCAAATGATTCCATCGAATTCATCGGAATGGTTTGCCCACCCACCACATTTGAACCTTGATAATGAATGATTTTAACCTCACTTTCTGATGCGGCTAAATATGAAATTCGCTGATTGCCTGATTTACCCGCGAAAAAATCTCCTATGGATTGAAATATATTTCGTTTAGGTAGCTGCGTTACCGCTAAACTTAGCCAGTTATTTGGCATTTCTGAATTTAAAAAGGCCAACGATTTTTGCAATTTTTCACTCATCAGATCTAAATTTTTTGTTGAAATTAATGTAAAGCAAATGGATTCCCAAATTCATCAGAAACATTCATTATAAACGAATTTTAGGTTTAGGAAATTCAAAATACTGAGCAAATCCCTGGAACCAGGCATGAACTAATTCAAAACCCGATCTATTTAATGAATAAATAATGTATTGCCCCTTTTTTTCTGCATGAATTAGATTTCCCTGCTTAAGTAAGTCCAAATGGTGAGAAATACTTGGTTTTGACATTGAAAATTGCTTAGCAATTTCTCCAGCGTTTTGTGCGCCGCCAATTAAATAAACAAGTATCTCTCGCCGAGTGGGATCATTGATTGCTTTAAATGTTATTTCCATGGTTCAATTAAATATTTAAACGAATGTCTAAATATTTAATTGAATTTCCAAGAAAATTAGCTAAGATCTGATTTTCTATAAGCTTCCATCACTTTAATTTCACCCTCTTTGCCAGGATAGAAATTGCCATGTTCCATTCCTAAAACACCTCTGTAGCCTTTTTTATGCAAATGCTTGAAGATATTCGCATAATTTATTTCTCCCGTGGTAGGCTCTTTTCTACCTGGATTATCGCCTATTTGGAAATATGCAATTTCATCCCAAGTTAAATCGATGTTCGTAATCATGTTTCCTTCATTTTTTTGCATGTGGTACATATCAAAAAGAATTTTACATGATGGGCTTCCTACCGCTCTACATATTTCATAAGTTTGGTCTGAAAAGCGTAAAAATAAATCAGGTGTATCGCTTAAGGGTTCCAACACCATGACTAAACCATGGGGTTCCAATAATTCAGCGCCAATTTTTAAGCTATCAATCACGTGTCCTGTTTGAATGCCGATTGGTAATTTTCTGTAGTAATTCCCTGGTACGACTGTACACCATTTTGCATTAACTCTTTTAGAAGTTTCTATAGCATTTTTACATGCTTTTTTAAATGCCTCTTTCCATTCTTTGGTACCTGTTGTCATAGTCAGTCTATCCGGAAATCCTTCATGATTTAGGACAAAAACTCCCATGGTCATACCCAATTTCGCCATCGTTTCGCCGATTTTATTTTGTAATTCTGGCGTACGGCCCATTAGTCCATTGTCTTCTAAAGATCTGAAGCCCATGTCATACATGAATTTTAATTGGTCGATCTCATCATTTCCTGCATGATTTTTAAACATACCAAAATGCGGAGCATACAACATTTTATAAGGAGCTTCCGCTAAGGCATATAAACTTTTACTTTTGGTTGTGGATGCTAATGCTTGAGTGCCAATCCCAGCTGTTAATAAACTTCCACCAAGCATGTTGGTAAACGATCTTCGATTCATGTTATTTCTTTTTTAATGTTGCTAAATATTCAATTAAATTGGTAAATTCTTGTGTGTTCATTTGATCCGCTAATCCTTCAGGCATCAACGAATCAGGTAACTGTTTCATGGATTTCAACGCTGACGTTTTAAAACTTTGCGTGGATCCACCAGGTAGTTTCAACATCACATCGGTCTCATTTTTGGAAACCACAACTCCCTGATACGTATCCCCTGATTTAGTTTTAAGCTCGTAAGTCTCATACCCAAAACCGATTCCCGCATTAGGATGTAAGATTGATAGGTATAGTCCTTCCCTTGATAATTTACTGCCTATTTCTGTTAGTTTTGGACCAAAATCAATGCCTTCATTGTATACTTGATGACACATAGAACATTGATTAATAAACGTTTTCAATCCGTCTTTGGCATTTCCACGTAAGGCAACTAGCTCAGTTAGCGCAGGGTGCTTATTGGTACTTGCCGATTTCTGACTGGAGCTTAGATAGCTAGCAGCTTCTGTTTTGATTGCTTTTCTGGACGTTCTGCTGACTGACTCAACCACCGATGGAATGAATTTTTCAGGAATCTTTTTGTTTTTCAAAGCCTCTAAAACATAATTTTCGCCAGCTAATGAATTCCCCAAAGATCTAGCTGCTTCTCTTTGTATCGCCAAACTAAATTTTTCTGAAGTCATTGCCTCATTTAATAGGTTTATGGATTCGGTTCGACCTTGCCAACGAATACTTTCGATGATAGCTCTTTGGACCGTTTCATTTCCTGCCCTAAAAGTTTTGTCTATTAAATCAGACCCTCCATTTAGTTTATAAATTATCTGTCCAGCTTTTCTGCTTTGTTTGCCTTCAAGAATCATTTTTAGCAATTTAGGCGTAGCCTCTGTAAGTTCATATTTTTCAACTAACTCTAAAAAATCTAACTCATTACTCGTTTTAGCCATCAAAGCTAATAACGTTTTCTTTGCTGCTGGGTTCGATTGAAGAACAGACAGCTTTATGTGTCGCAGTGCAACTAATTGGCTTGCTGGATCATTTTTAAATCGATTTGTTATCAAGTCGAGTAAGATTGTATGCTTGCTTTCCCCTGGAATAAAATCTAAAGCTCTGAAATAAGCCAACTTTTGATCCAAATTTCCATCGGCTTTAATCAGCTCAGCGATAAAAGGAAGGGATTTTTCACTTCTTGCGCGCCACATTAAATCATTGAATCCAGTGGGCTTCGCGCTCAAGGTTTTGATGGATTCCATATAATGATCCAATCTGTTTTCCCATACACCATCTCCGCCTATGCCTAAAGCTTCTAAAGCCCAACGATCCTGCCCATTGTGTTGCATGGCTAATTTCGTCCAAATCTTATCTGCATTCGGACTTGAATTATGTCGTAAGGCGATGGCCAATTCTCTTCTTACCTGTGGGTCTGCATCCTCCGCTAATTTATCCCCTAATTTTTTCCACTGGCCTATAGGTAATCTGCTCATGGCACGAATAGACGTCATGCGTATGTCTGGATTAGAATCTTCAGCCGCTTTTTGAATGTAATCAAAACCCTTTGGGCTATTAGCTAATAACCAAAATGCTCTAGCTCTAAATCTTGGATTTGAATTTGTTGCAAAGCTGTTTTCAAGGACTTTTATTGCCCCTGCACCCAAATTTTGCAATTTCCGATAGGCTAAATACCTCGTTTCTAAATTAGGGTTTTCTAGGCCTTTTAAGGCTAATTCAGGGGTGGACAAGTCTAATTTTGCAACTTTGTATGGATGATTTTTAGGAGCTATTCGATATATTCTACCCCGAGTTTGATCCCTTGCTTGATGTCCACCTACTCCTGGATCATACCAGTCGGCCACAAAAATGGAACCATCCGGAGCCACACAAACATCAGCAGGTCTAAACCATTGATCATTTACTCCTTGAACGATGTCTAAAATTTCTGCAGAATAACCAGCACCATTATTTTTCACAGGATAACTTCTCAACACATTTGGTCCTGCATCGCAGTGAATAATTTGATTTTGGAATGCTGCAGGCAATAAGTTTCCTTCGTAGACCAATATTCCCGTCGGTGATCCTGAACCCGTTTGTAATAAATTAGGCACGACACCTGGATCGTTTAGATGCCAATGTCTTTTAGGTATTTCGGGTTCAATGTTGGTCCGATTGACTTGCCAGCCATCATTCGTGATTTCATCTTTATATCCATAGTTTCCATATGGAAAAACATGATTTATTCGAACCCCTTTGTTTCCATCATCATCATTGTCTGATTGCCACATGGCTCCGTAAGAATCAACGGCCACCTCAAAGTTATTTCTGAAATTATGTCCTAAACATTCAACTTTACTTCCATCTAAATTACAACGAAACACCATTCCCTGCTTGTATTTATTAGGTCCAATAATGTCCCCATCTTGGTCTAAAACAGGTTTTCCTTTGGCATCTAAAAGCTGTTTCCCCTCGTTTCCGAAGTTGAAATACAATTTTCCATCTGGGCCAAAAACAAAAGCATGCGCACCATGATCATGTTGCTCACCCCCAATTCCTTGGAATAAAATTTCTTTGCGATCTGCTTTTCCATCGTGATTGTCATCAAACATTTTCCACATATATGGACTTTGGGCGACGATAACCATCGAATCTAACACCGCGATTCCTAAGGGGGCATTTAAATCTGGAGATTGGTAAAATATTTTTCTTGAGTCTGCTACCCCGTCGCCATTGGTATCTTCTAAAATTAAAATCTTGTCGCCGGCTGGGTTGCTTGGATTTCCCGTGATGGCAGGCCGATAATTATAGGCCTCTAATACCCAAATCCTACCTTTTGAATCGATGTCAATGTTCGTAGGATTTTGCAACATGGGTTCAGTTGCAAATGTTGTGATTTCTAAATCTGGATGAATTTTTAATCCCTTTAATGAATTTTGGGTTTCCCTTTTTTGCGATTCAGTTAATGAATCTAAAAGATTTTGTCCCCAAATTGATTTTTGATTTTTGTTAAACGCTGAGCTGATTGCCAGTACGCTGATTAATAGTATACTAGGAAAAAGCCATGGCTTTTTAGCGATTTTATTCATGTGAATTAATAGGTTTATGTTGCACTAACCTAAATTTCTATGAATTCTATTTAATATCCTACTCAGAAGCAAAATTTATTGAATTATTTGAATGTAAAACGTAATAAATCGTTGATTTTTTTTCTGAAATTCAAGTATTTGAGTAGGGTTTTAGGCGAGATTAAGTATTCTTTTGCTAAGGCCTTACATTGTTTCCAATTAGCTGGATTTTGATAGGCTAAAGCTTTGAAGAAAAACACTAATTTTCTTAGGTAATTTTTTTGGTTTTTTCTACTGATAACTTTTAACAATAAATATTCATAGATAATATTTTGAATAAGTACGTTGTATTTAAATCGGGTGTATTCGTTGATTTTTGAATACATGAAAATCCGGTTGTTTAAAAATACTTCAGATTGTTCGCTATCTGTATAACTCATTCCCCCTTCGTTCTTTCGATAAACTGACATAATTCGGTCTATGTAGCCTATGGGGCCCTGTTCCGCTAAAATTACATAGAGGGGAATATCGCCACTTTTAGATTTCAAAAACCATTCTGGTAATGTTTGGACATATTTGGCGCGCATCATCACACTAGCAGTTGCCATAAACCATGTCTCTTTTTCGCCTAAAAAATCTGCCGATTGTACCCATTTTTTTTGATCAGGTTTGTTAATCAATTGAGGTGCGAATCCACTACCATCCTCAAAAATGATTTCGGCGTTATGAAAACAAGCTGACGCATTTGGGTTAGCATCTAAAAAATCGACTTGAGTTTGAAGCTTTTTGGGATCGGTCCAATAATCATCACCCTCTATATGAACGATATATTCTCCTTGGCACTCAAAAAAACAATGCAAGAAATTGATTTTAGCACCTGCATTTTTAGGACGAATAAAAGCTTTTATTTTTTCAGGAAATTGCTCCGCATATCTTTTAACTATTTCCGCGGTTTTGTCCGGTGAACAATCTTCGCCTATTATTATTTCATAGGCAAAGTCAACTTCTTGATTTAATATGCTTTGCAAACAAGTATCTAAATAATTTTCATGGGCATACGTGATCAAGCATACGCTCACCTTAGGTTTTAGGGGAATTTGATGCCCAGGATATACTTGATTATTTAGATATGAAAAATTCATTTTATTTTTTTAAAACAGCATATCCAACACCACTTTGACCAAAATGATTTCCATTATAAAATAAGATTTTCTCATCTAGATGATTGATGACCAATGGGTATTCGATCATTTCATAATCCCAATCGGACGAATGCTCACTCACATCAATTCCCGCTTCCGCATCCTTACGGACCCATTCAATTCCATCCTTTGATTCAGCATAATAAATGCGGTAGGAGCGGTCTCTATTGGTTCTGTAATCCGTTTTAGCTCGGGCAGAAAACCACATTTTGTAGATTCCATCTTCGATGATGACTGAGGGCCTAGATATCCCTCCTTCAGTTGAATCTCGATATTCGATGGCAACTTTCCCCTCTCTTTCCCAATGTATTCCATCGCTGGATTCAGCATATTTTATATGGTAGCTAGGTTCCATTAAATCGCCATCTTTAATCCAATGGGTACAATTCAAGTACCAAACTTTGAATTTTCCTTCATGCATGAGAAAACAGGCAGATCCATTGAAATACGGTTCAGTAGCTGTAGTACTAATAATGGGACCTTCAAATTTTTTGGTAAAATTGATTCCATCTGTTGAGGTGGCCAAACCTAAAGCATTGTGATAGGGAATGGTATTTCTAACGGTCCAACCGATATAATAAAGCCATTTTTCAGTACCATTTTGTAGGAACCAAGTAGGCATTATTCCACAATCGTCAAAAGTGCCCGGTTGGCCCAATGTCAAAATAGGAGTGGGGTGAACGTAAATAACTTCTGATAAATTTCGAGGATTTAAATCGATGAAGGAAGCCTGACATCTTCCCTTTTCATCTCT
>CAIZMB010000146.1 GCA_903933935.1 uncultured Cytophagaceae bacterium | reverse complement strand
TCCGTCCAGGATATGCAAAAAGCTACGGAAACTATTCTGTATTTAGCAGAACTGTACAAAGTAAGGTATTAGGTAAGAGGTAATAGTTAAGAGGTAAAAGGTATTAGGTAAGAGGTATTAGGTAAGAGGTAATAGGTAATAGTGTCTTGTCCTGAAATAGGTTGACAGTTGGGTTGATTAATAATTATTTGTAAAATACCTGTTACCTCTTACCTAATACCTTTTACCTAAAAATACTACTCCCACTCAATCGTTGCTGGTGGTTTAGACGAAATATCATAGACCACTCGGTTCACTCCTTTCACTTGGTTAATGATTTCATTGGAAATCCGACCTAAAAATTCATAGGGCAAATGACACCAATCTGCGGTCATTCCATCCAAACTAGTAACAGCCCGCAAGGCTACAACCTGCTCATAAGTACGCTCGTCGCCCATGACACCGACCGACTGAACAGGTAACAAAATAGCTCCGGCCTGCCATACTTGGTCATAAAGACCATCTTGCTTCAAGCCATTAATAAAAATTGCATCCACTTTTTGTAAAATATCCACTTTTTCAGGTGTAATATCTCCTAAAATACGAATAGCTAAACCTGGACCAGGAAAAGGATGACGCCCTAAAATTTCTTGGGGTACCCCTAAAGTCTTGCCGACTAACCGAACTTCATCTTTAAATAAAGTATTCAAAGGTTCGACCACCTTTAATTTCATAAAATCGGGTAATCCACCCACATTATGATGTGATTTTATCGTTGCCGAAGGACCATTTATACTAACACTTTCAATAACATCTGGATAAATAGTTCCTTGGCCTAACCATGAAACCCCTTCGATCAAATGAGATTCTTGATCAAAAACGTCAATAAACGTTTTTCCAATCGCTTTCCTCTTTTCTTCAGGATCCGAAAGTCCTGCCAATGCATCATAAAAAAGCTTTTTGGCATCAACGCCCTTCACATTTAATCCTAAGGTATGATACGATTCTAGTACCTGCTCAAATTCATTTTTACGCAACAATCCATTGTCGACAAAAATGCAATACAGATTTTTACCAATCGCCCGGTGCAATAAAACAGCCGCCACCGAACTATCCACTCCCCCTGATAAACCTAAAACAACTTTATCATTTCCCAATTTCTCCTTTAAAGCGGCAATCGTAGTTTCAGCAAAGGAATCAGAAGTCCACGTTTGTGAACATCCTGAAACGCCAACCACAAAATTCTTAATCAATTCACTTCCCTCTGTGGAATGAGTCACCTCGGGATGAAATTGTATTCCAAATATCGGTTTTGATATATGTGAAAACGCCGCGACACGCACCGTTTCAGTGCTTCCAATTACCTCATATTCCTTTGGCAAATCCATGATAGTATCCCCATGAGACATCCACACTTGGCTTTTTGCTGATAATCCATTCAATAAGGCACTTGATTTTTTAGAATCCATATGCGCCCTTCCATATTCTCGATGAGCAGACGCCTGCACTGATCCACCCCCCAAATGAGCTAATAATTGAGCTCCATAACAAATACCCAAAATAGGCCGATCACCAAATAAGCTCAAATCAACACTAGGCGAATTTGCATCACGAACCGAACAAGGGCTACCTGACAAAATAATCCCCTTCACGGAATCATCTAAAACTGGGATTTTGTTATAAGGATGTATCTCACAATACACTTTAATCTCTCGTACTCGCCGAGCAATTAACTGTGTTACTTGAGAACCAAAGTCAAGGATAATAATCTTTTCCGCCATACAAATTGATAAAAAATAAACAGCAAAGGTCGGAAATTTCAGTCAAAAACCGATTATTCCTTTAGAAAAATCTAACGGTACAATAAATAACGTAAACGCATTTGAGAATAGGCTTTCAAAGCAGGCTCCCAAGAAGCACGAATTTGAGCTTCCGTTTGGCCCGCCAGCATTTGCTTGCGTAATGAATCTGTACCGGCTAGTTTATCAAAAAAAGATGGACTTGAAAAGAAGCTTTCATTTTTACCCATCTTATTGAAAAAATAAAACAAGTATTTTAAACTGAAACCTAATTGGCGCACCGGTATTGTTGTCAAATTAAACCCGAAACAAATTTTACCTTTTTGAGGTGGATCCATCGCACCAGTCATAGGCACGGGAGTAAATTGATAATCACCCACACCTTCCATCGGAAGTCCAGCCACCTGGAATTGCGTGTTCGTTCCTCGGCCTATGCTGACAGGCGTTGCTTCAAACAAACAAAGAGAGGGATATAAACCAATGGATTGGTCATTTGGCAAATTAGGAGAAGGGGGAATCGTAATATGAACAAAAGCATCATGCGAGTAATTCTGCACAGGAATCACTTTCAAATCACAAACCAAATGATTCGCTAACCAACCCTCCCCATTGATCATTTTCGCTAACTCGCCCATCGTACAACCATGCACAATAGGAATGGGATTTAGGCCCACAAATGAGGCAAATTGCCGATCCAAAACGGGTCCATCGACATAATGTCCATTAGGATTAGCCCGATCTAGAATCAGCAATGGAACCTTATTTTCAGCACAAGCCTCCATCACATAATGAAGCGTTGAGCTATAGGTATAGAAACGAACCCCCACATCCTGAATATCAAAAACTACGATATCCACATTTTTCAAGTCATCCTGAGTCGGCTTTTTATGTGTTCCGTATAAGGAAATAATGGGCAATCCCGTTTTTTTGTCGATGCTATCGTCAACGTGTGCGCCCGCATCTGCATTTCCTCTAAATCCGTGCTCAGGAGCCATAATTTTAGTGACTTGAATGCCGGAGGCCAATAAACTATCCGCCAAATGTGTCTTTAAAATAACGGATGTGTGGTTGACAACTAAGGCCACCTTTTTATTCTTCAATAAATGCACATAAGATCTAGTGGAATAGGCTCCTGGCATTGGATTGCCAGTCTGCTGTGCGGGCAATGAATAAAAAATGAACAATAATAAGATTAGCTTGTAGAATCGAAGCAATAGCATTTTCTTTGCGTGTTAAATTATTAGGTCAAATATCTGATATTTTTTTAGCATTGTAAACTTGTGAATTAAAAATGAATTTTCCTTTATTCGTGGCTCGTCGGATTAGAAATACACAAGAAACTTCTTTTTCTAAGACTGTCACGTGGGTAGGAGTAGGAACCATATCATTGGGCATTAGCATTATTCTGATTGC
>CAIZMB010000145.1 GCA_903933935.1 uncultured Cytophagaceae bacterium | reverse complement strand
CACTGACTTTTAAACTCTTGACACTTGAGTTCCAAACTATACTATCAAAGCTCTTGTAAACACTCGTGCTATTATTAGCCTGAGCTTGTGCTCCGGCTCCGATCGCGACATTCACTAAACCATACTCGTCGGTGGTGACTGATTGGGTTTCTTCATAATCCAATCCACCTTGCCCGTTCAATAAACTAAAACGCAAACATACGTTGCCTTTGCTTAAGGGTTGGCCCACAATGCTGGCTCCCGGTATGTCGATCGCCTTAGGGTCTAATATAACTGCTTGATAATTCAGGGTTTTATTACTTTTTTGACCTAAAAGGCCAATCCATGTGATTAGGATTAAAACTAGGGTTAGAAATACATTTTTTTTCATGGTGACTAATGTTAGATATATATTATTTTAAAAAAAGACTTGCGTTGATGCCATTAAGGCCAATGGATAGATTTTTAATTTGTTGATTTTTCATGTTGATATTTTTAGAATTGGTTGGTGACTGATTAAAGAATTGTTTTATGACTAATTAATTTGTTTGATGAGCGATTGATTAATAACCTTATCTTTTTGATATACCTTTAAAATGTATTTCCCGATCTTCATGTCCTGGAATTTCTCCAATTTTATTTCTTGGATTTTCTCCGGATAATCACCTTGCCAAACAACTTGTCCTTGAATATCATAAACTTGAAGAACAACGGGATAAGTTGTGGGCCGGTCAAAGCGAACGGTTAAATGATCCAAAAAGGGATTCGGAAATGTCTCAACAGACCAAGGATTTTCCTCCGAATAGAATGGAAGTGTATTTGATTTAGCGATCGTTTTTTGAAGCCCAAACGGTTGCTTAAAGCCTTGCCTGAACACCGTTCCTTGTTTGCTTTCGGTTCCAGCGATGACGCTCGACTGACCTACTACCTGCGACATGTAATTGCCCGAAGAGCTTGTGCCGCCCCAAGAAGAAATCGTGGCCATTTTTAGATATTGGCCTTGGCTTAGGTGAGTGATTAGTAGTAAAATAATCAGGGTATATATGCGTTTCATAGGCGGATCTTAATTAAGTATGCGTATCCCCACTGAAAACATGGTGGGTTTGAAGTGTAAGGTCGACTGGCCTACCGGGTTGGCATTCAACGTCTGGGTTTGTTGGTAAGAAAAGAAGCCGGCTAGCTTATCCGAAAATCTTTTCTCGAATTCAGCGCCGTAGCCGGCCATCATTTTTATTTGGGCGAATTGTGCGTCTTCGGTTAGGTCCACATAATGGTTCATGAGCAACTGATTCCCATGAACGATTTTGTTGGCACTCGCAATTCCTTGCAGGTTCAGCGAGAACTTCCAAGGCAATGGAATCCTGACGCCTAATTTTCCATGCAGCCCTATGTAATCGGTTTGGTAGGAAAAGGCATTGTTTTGAATGTCGCCTACCGCGTTTAGTTGGGTAAACTGAAGGCCCAGATCATAATTGATCATGCTTAGCATTTTAGCTATTTTCGGATTTTGACCTAAGTAAATCGCAAAAGGCGTTTGGTCTAATTTGTATTTAGCCGAATCGACTAGGCTGGCTTTGTGGAAAGCTAGGGCAAAGGCTAAGCCGGAGCCCGACTTAAGACCTTGGACATTTTGGCCTTGCTCATTTTGGTAATTGAACTCCGTGATGGCAATGCCTTGGGTGAGTTTGAATTGTTGGGCAAAGGCGGGCGTCGCATTATACACACAAAGGAAAATAAGCACGAATCCTCGTGAGAGTAGATTGTTGACTGATGGGTACATAATTTATTAGAACTAGGTTGATATTTGTTTAATTTCAATTAGATAAACACAATGAACTAATTAAAATTTTAAAGCTTTAAGCCATTTTTACAAGTTCAATATTTGCTTGTGATTTTAGTATTTAGAGAATTGAAATGAATAATTGTGTCTATAAAAATCTTTTTTAGACAACATGATTTAGAGGGGATGTCTAAAATAAATTTTTATAGACTATGTTTGACCTACGATAAATTTTAAACTAGTTCTTAAAAAGATTGAATATGTTAAATACGAGCTTGGTTCTTGCTGGTTTGGTGATTTTAATTTTGCTCAAAAATCATTTCATAAAAAATAAAGGCATCATTTATGTGGTTTTCGCCCTCCCAGCGGTTTTATTGAAAATAGTCGTAGAATCCTTTCCCTTTTCATATTTTGACCAACATTCACTCTTCATACAATTTGTTTTAATCAGTCCTATAATTAATTTTTTAATTGCGCCACTAGTATTGCTTTATATAGAAACAGTATTAACAAAAAGTCTTACGTTAAATCGTTATTTCCTATTATTCGTCCCATTCCTCTTTTTTCTGATCAATTTTATACCGTTATTCTCCTTATCGATTGAAGAAAAAATTCAGATTTACTCGCAGGCCAACTACGTTCCAACCCAGCCATATTTTATTTGGTTTTCTTTTCCTGAATTACGTGCTATAAATAATATTTACAATCCGTTAATTGGTATCATTACCATGGCTTACTTATTTCAAATGTTGATTCGAAACAAGCAAAAACTAAGTAAAAAAACATATCTCAACCTATTACAAGTCGGCATAATTTTGATCGTCAATTTTATTACAATAAGATCTATTATGTTCTATCACTATATCACTAATGGCCAAAACATCAGTCCAGAAATACTCGGAATTTTAGCCATTTTTGTCCCTTTATCATTCTTTTTACATCCAAATTGGTTGTATGACAACGCCATCGAATCAGATTTAAATCTTTACTTCCGATTGATGAATCGCATTAAAAAAAATGAAAAAAATAACGATTCATTGAAAATTGAAAGAATAACCGACTCAACTAGAATCATAACCTATTTGAATGAGGAGAAACCCTATTTATCACCCGGATTTTCCATTCACGATATTGTTAGTCACTTAAATATCCCGCAAAAAAATGTAACGGAATGTTTCAATAAAGTAATTAAAATTCCATTTCCCAGGATGCGAAATCAATTGCGCATAGAATATTCCATGGAGATGTTCAAAAATAATGCCCACTTGAAAAATTCGATTTCAGGTGTAGCAACTGATTCAGGTTTTAATAATCGGGCTACTTTTTACATCGCATTTAGGGAGGTTACACAAATGACTCCTATCGAATGGATTAATGAAAATTGTGATGCCCCGGTGCAAGAGGATTTTGTCGATGAATCATCCGAAAATGATCTAATCAAAGTGAAGGCATCGAGTAAACAAATCCTTAATTTTAAGGATGAACGCTAAAGCCTATTATTTTAATGACGATGGGATTATCCCCAATCATGCATTTCCCGTCATCGTATATTCGCAATGTGTTCATTTAGAAGACTGTTCTGACTGGTTAGAAAAGACATTTAAAGAAAATAACTGGTTAAATAATTGGCGCGATATTGTTTTGCCTTACGACCACTTTCATAGCAATACACACGAAGTATTGGGATTAGGCTGGGGTAGCGTTTCTCTAAAAATAGGTGGCGCTCAAGGCCAAATATTTCATTTACATGCGGGAGATGTAATCATTATTCCAGCAGGCGTGGGGCATTATTCAGTTTCGGAACATGCCAGATCGGAAGCACACGTCTGAACTCCAGTCACTCTCGCGCATCTCGTATGCCGTCTT
>CAIZMB010000144.1 GCA_903933935.1 uncultured Cytophagaceae bacterium | reverse complement strand
TTTGCTGGATTTTCATTCACTCGGGATTGAAGTTGTTCAAGTGCCATTACAATCTCACCTTGTTCTACAGGTGTAAAGTCGGTTGTCTTGTTTTTTAAGAAATCTAATCTAGCTTTAAGGAGTTGGCCCGAAGTCCGCGTATCCTCTGCAAAAATAACATCCACCTCTTTTAAAACTCGGATAGACCGTAAAGTCATATCTTCTAAGTTGCCTATGGGAGTGGGAATCAAGTATAATTTCATATTCGAAATTTAACCAAAAATGATTGAAATTATTTCATCGCCAACAAAAGCTTTTTAAAAGCGGTAGCAGAAATGATAAGCCAAGGAATAAAGGATGAAAACAAAAAAGGGCCTGCATAAATGCAAGCCCTAAACGTAGAGAGTGAGGGATTCGAACCCCCGGGCCTGTAACAGCCAACAGTTTTCAAGACTGCCTCGATCGACCACTCTGACAACTCTCTATTTCCTAATCAGGATGCAAATTAAATCAAAAAATACTTTTTATGCAACCCTAAAGCCTTAAAATTGTTGAAATTAAATTCTTGATTGGATGAAGGCCAACTTACCTTCCAACGAAAGTTCATCAGGAATCCAATGAATCGGAATGCCAGAGCGTTCCATTTTTCGAAAAAATGTCATTTGGCGTTTAGAAAATTGTTGAATAGCGATGGTCAAACCTTGTTCAAATTCAACTCGGTTAATATCTCCTTGAACTAAATTTACCAGCCATTTATATTCTAAACCTAACCTAATTAAATCATTTGGGTTAATGCCATCAGCAATCAATTGTTCCACTTCTTCGATCAATCCATTATTTAAACGATTCGTTAATCGATTAGCACATCGCATTCTTCGAATTTCAGCGTTAGGATTTAGACCAAAAACGACAAATTCACGATTCAATTTAAGGGTCTCGTTTGAAAAATCGGTCACTCGAGAAAATTCATAATCACGCAATAGCGCGTCTAAATAAAGCCCAGTACCGCCGCAAATAATAACTTGTTGGCCCATTGCCTCAACTTTCTCGATGGCTTTTAAAGCATCATATTGGAAATGAGCTACAGAATATGGTTCACCTACATTTAGAATATCAATCAAATGATATTTGACAGGTACTCCCCCATTTTGATATACTTCCAAATCTTTCCCAGTACCTATGGTTAGGCCTCGATAAACTTGCCTAGAATCTGCTGAAATTATTTCCCCTTGGGTGAATCGCGCCAAGGAAACTGCCAGCTCCGTTTTACCGGAAGCCGTGGGTCCTAAAACCACTATGATGGGATTATTTTTTTCCATGAATCAAGAGCCTAGATTTAATGTTTCCTGAATTACAGGCATCAGCTGTTTTAACATCTTTTGCGAGAACTCGTTTCCCATTTTCTGCTATATTGAAATACAAAGGAACGGTAACGAGTTCGTTTATAAAACCAATTTTCTGAAAAGCCATTCCAGTACTCCATTCCAAATCCGAATAGGTCATAACATTGTCTATATGCTGCAGAGACACATAATGAGAAATCAATTTTGTCAGACCGCCTACAAGCCTAACGGATGAATCCGTACATATTTGAATCAATTCCGCTGAAATTTGAGTGTTATCATTCTCTGTTTTAAAAACTCGATCCTTGCCAAAAACGGCTATCGCAATCAAGGGATTTCCATCTACGTCAAATTCAGATTGAATATTACGAAATTGACGGTGTGGCGGAACAATACAAGCCAAATAGGTTTTACCTTTTAAAAAGCCCAATAAATGATTTTTATTCGCAAATTCCCGAGCGTCATTTTCCTCTAAAGTCACGACTTTCGTATCACGCGCAAAAACAGAAATGGGTTTATTGATTCGAAATGTTAGAAAATCCAAAATCCAATTCTTTTTTTGATTCCAAATATCTTCCCAAATCCGAAAAGCCGAATAACCGTCCTTTCTTAGGTTTATAATTTCTTGTTGGAACCCAGCTAATTTATCTGAATCCAACCTTTTGAATTCAGATAAACAAATCCCCTGAATGATGATTGAATTTTCTTTCGATTTCCAAATTGGAAAACTATCTTGCATATCTGTTTCTTTCACAAACCCTAATGGGGCAAGATGAACATCCAATTCAAGATAAAAAATTGATTTATTGGGAATCATTCAATTCAAATATTGGTTCAAAGATACAGTGAAATTGAGTAGAAAGTGGTTAATAAACGCTTTGTAAATTTTAAATATACATTATGCAATTTAGATTTGAGTCAAGTAGAAATGAGGTATCTACGTTCACAACCCAACAAATTAGAGATAATTTTTTGATCGAAAATATTTTTTCGGAAGATCAAATTGAACTAACCTATTCCATTTATGATCGAATGATCATCGGTGGTGCGATGCCAATAAACAAAACCCTTACTTTGGGAAATCCTGATAAACTAAAAGCTAATTACTTTTTAGAGCGCAGAGAGATGGGAATTATTAATGTGGGAGGAGAAGGTACCGTTTCGGCAGACGGAGTGGAATTTGAAATAGGGAAACTGAGTGCGGTATATTTAGGAAAGGGGACGCAAAATGTCTCATTTAGCTCGAAGTCGGCTAATGATCCCGCTTTATTTTATATTTTGTCATGTCCAGCCCATGCGACTTATCCGAATGTAAAATTGGAAAAGGAAAATGTCATTACCGTCAATATGGGTGCTTTGGAAACTTCCAATCATCGAACAATTTATAAATACATACACCAAGAAGGTATCCAATCTTGCCAGTTGGTCATGGGATTAACCATTTTAGAACCAGGATCTGTATGGAATACGATGCCATCACATGTACATGATCGTAGAATGGAAGCTTATTTATAT
This sequence comes from uncultured Cytophagaceae bacterium, assembly GCA_903933935.1. GTDB lineage: Bacteria > Bacteroidota > Bacteroidia > Cytophagales > Spirosomataceae > Aquirufa. Next base: position 44,468 of record CAIZMB010000144.1, on the reverse strand, counting down.
TTTGATGTGGACCCAGACCATGCCGTTTTGCATTTATTAGGTGAACCAACGGAAACGAAACACATGTGGGTGCACAACCATCAAGCAATCATTTCGCCACCTTGGTCGATTCATAGTGGTTCAGGGACGAAAAACTATTCATTTATTTGGGGAATGGCAGGTGAAAATAAAGATTATACAGACATGGATTTTTCTCCAATTAAGGAATTAAGGTAATGAAAAATAAAGGATTAATTTGCTCGTTTTTGTTGGTGTCATTTGTGGGCCTAAGTCAAAATACACCCTATTCGGTTCAAATGGCTGAGTCGTTGATGCATACACATCAAGATTCCATTCAAGTGAAATTAGGGAAACCCGCAACTTGGGATTATGAACAGGGATTATACTTAAAGGCTTTGGAATGGGTTTATCAGCGCACTGGAGACGCCAAATACTTTACCTATATTCAGAAAAACATCAACAGCTTTGTTAGTCCATCGGGGGACATCAGAACCTATAAAGCATCGGAATTCAATTCGGATAATATCACGACGGGGAGAGCTTTGTTATTTTTATACCAAGAACTCAATACAGAAAAATACAAAAAGGCGGCCGACTTACTGATGAAGCAAATTTCAACACAGCCAAGAACGAAGCAAGGTGGCTTTTGGCATAAAGATCGATATCCAGACCAAATGTGGCTTGATGGACTTTATATGCTTGAACCATTTTATGCAGAATACGGAAAAATCACCGGTCTAGACTATTGGGCAGATATAATCATGCAGTTCCAATTAATGGAAAAAGGGGCATTAGACGCTAAAACGGGTTTATTGTATCATGCATATGACCATGAAAAGAAACAACCATGGGCAAATAAGTCAACAGGACAGTCACCAAATTTCTGGGGCAGGTCGATGGGTTGGTACATGATGGCATTAGTGGATGTGCTAGATTATATGCCCACAAACCATCCCAAAAGGTCTATTTTAGTGAATCAATTAGGTAGATTATCTGCTGCTATTTTGAAAATTCAAGATGCAAAAACGGGTCTATGGTATCAGGTACCTAATTTTCCTGGAAGAAAAGGAAATTACTTTGAAGCATCGTGTGCAAACATGTTTGTTTACGCGATAGCTAAAGGAATACGAAAAGGTTATTTACCACAAAATTATGCTGGTAAAGTTTCAAAAGCCTATGATAGCATTTTGAAAAATTTCATTACGAAAGATGCGCAAGGATATATTCACATTGAAAAAACGGTTAGTGTGGGAGGCTTGGGTGGCCAGCCCTACCGCGATGGTTCTTATGAATATTATTTAAGTGAGCCACTAAAAACGGATGATTTAAAAGGTGCAGGGCCATTTATTATGGCTTCATTAGAAATGGAAATTGCGAAGGAATTGGCGATTGGCCAAGGCAAAAAAGTCGTCCTCGATTATTATTTCAATCATGAATATAAGGTTTCAAAATCAGGTAAAAAAGAATTTAATAAGTTTTATACGTGGGAAGAGCGAAAAGATCGCGGGTACAGTTTATTTGCGACTCAATTAGAGCAAATGGGACTGAAAACGGATTCATTATCAGTAGCTCCAACTCTTGAAAATTTAAAAAATGCAAATATCTACATCATTGTGGATCCTGATAATTTAAAGGAGTCTCCTACCCCAAATTATGTCCAAGCAAAGGATATTGATGAGATTGAGAAATGGGTGAAGCAAGGAGGTAATTTAATTTTGTTGGCTAATGACACAACAAATTGTGAAATCCCGAAATTCAATGAGCTAGCCAAAAGATTTGGAATTGAGTTTGTAGGACCTAATTTAAATTTTGTACAAGGGACAAAATGGGAACAAGGAGCAGTCTACATCCCTGAGGGCAATCCCATATTTGCGCCTTTGAAAAAGATTTATGTCAAGGAAATAACTCAATTGAAACTTAGTAAAACGGCAAAATCAATATTAAATATCAAAGATGCCGTTGTGATGGCTGAAGCGCGAGTTGGCAAGGGGAAGGTTATCGCCTTAGGAGATCCTTGGATTTACAATGAGTATTTAAATAATCGAAGAACTCCTTTAGAATTTGAAAACTTCAAAGCTGCCCAAAAACTGATCAAATATTTATTAAAATAAGATTATCAGTTTTTTAATTGCTTAAATCATATGCCCCCTTTAGCTTTGCTAAATTTGAAAATTTAGTAAAGCTGGTTGCTGAAGATCTGCTTTACAAATTGTCCATTACTAAGGAAACGTATACCCTGTCATTTTTTTTAGTTGGGCCAAAGGAATTGAATAGCTTTGCCAATTGGGATTCAAGGTCTTTTCATTCGGAAATAAAATACACCAAACTTTATCTGGGGTGTAAACGACTTTCCAACAATATTTTGGGATGGGCATTTTGGTTGACCCGAGAGCATCTTTAGCCCCAATGGCCCCCGCATAAATAACTAGTTTTTGTCCTCTCTTAGCCAATTTACGGCAATATGCTTCTAAACGTTCCCAAGGTCCCCGATTCAGCTCAGGTGTTTGGGGAAGCATATTAGACATCAAAAATGTTTCTCTATTTAAAAATAAAGTAGACGTACGATCTTCAGAATTACATAAATGTCCTCGATCGTAACCCGTATACTTATAATCTGTTTCGTCTATCACATAAAACGACCTAGGGAAGCTATCATCCTGGATAAATTTATTAGAGCGTGAAACTGAACCTACATCGGCGTCCATTAACGTCCAAGCTACCCAATTAGCGCGACCCAAAACGCCATCATAGGACATGACGTAACTCGATTTTACAGATAAATAATTGGAACTAGAAGCTGTATTTGCCCTTGAAATGTTCACAATTCCTACCGGCAGCACCTGTAGCAAAAATGAAAAAATAAGATTTAAAATCATTTTTTAAACGAGAATAACCAAGATAATAAGGTTGGCTGCGCAAAGGTATTATCCCATGAATTATGATTCACTCCGGGATATTCCGTATACGTCACATTAGCTTTAGCCTCTTGTAAGGCAGCTACTAATTCCCTTGAATGTCTCACTGGAACAACCGCATCGGCATCCCCATGATTCACCCATAAAGGTAATTTTTTTGCATATTTTTTCACATAGGTCAAATCCGCCCCTCCACAAATTGGAATCGCAGCAGCAAACATTTTTGGATTTCTTGAAACCGCTTCCATGGTCCCCATGCCACCCATCGATAAGCCCATGATGTATAAACGTTTTTTATCGGCAACTTTAGATTTAACCAAACTTTTGACCAAATCTATGGCGGATTGCAAAGGCCAATTTATGTTTTGGGAATAGTCGAAAACGAAAGAAGTAGGCTTTTGTGTTCGATCAATTTTAACGGAGGACCAATAGGAATCTTTGGGACATTGGGGGAAAATCACAATCGCTGGAAATTTGGCTTGATTTTCAGAATTCAAAAAAACTTGTGTCCCATATTTCATTTGTGCCACATTATCATCACCCCGTTCACCAGCACCATGCAAAACCAAAACTACTGGATATTTGGCCGAAGGGTTATAATTAGCCGGGTATAAAATCTGATAGGACAAACTTTGACCTAACTCATTCACATAAGATTTCTTTCCAAAAACTCCTTGAGCGAAAATTTGAACACTTAAAAAAAGAAGCGCGAAGGCAATAAATAATTGTTTCATAGGATTTTTTCTAAAATTAAATAAAATACAGATGGACATAAAAGGCAACCCATGCCGGTCGCAAAAGTGGCTGTTAAAGCTCCATAAGGAACTAATTTAATATCTGTTGCCGCTAATCCGGCAGAAACACCTGATGTGGTGCTCATCATTCCTCCGTAAATCATCGCGCTATGTGCATTATTTAAACCGATATAAGGAGCAATAAAAGGAGTAGAAATTGTAACAAAAATAGATTTAACAACCCCTGTAGCAATGCTTAATGCAATGACCTCAGAACTAGCTTGTAAAGCGGCTCCAGTCACGGGACCTACGATAAAAGTACAAGCGCCTGCGCCTATGGTGGCAATACTTTTAGCATCATGATAGCCCAAAAGAACAGCAATAATGGCGCCACCACCAAAAGAAACGGTAGTTCCTAAAACTAAAGAAATGGCTCCGGCTAAACCTGTTTGTCGAATTAACATAAAACTGGCACCCATTGCAGTAGATACAATAGCGAAATCCCTAAACATGGAACCTCCTAATAAAGACATTCCTGAGAAAATAGAAATGTCCGCAATTCCCTTAGATCCTCCCGTATGCAATCCCGAGAAATAGGCGACGATTAAACCTAATAAAATGGAAACAGCGGCTCCAGGTATCTTATTTTTCAAGACATGCTTGGAAATTAAAAACCCCAAATAGCTAATGATACCCACCGTCACAAATGCAACAATCAAGCCATTCTTTTCGAAAAAGTTGACAATAATTTCCATCCTAGTTGTTTAATGGTGATTTAGTTAATTTAACTAATAATGGAATGCAGGCGAAACACATAAATACGGGAATGACACCCGCGAGAATTGCTAATAGTCCAGAATCGAGTGCCACCACCACGTTTTGCGTAGCTGACATGGCTACGATAACCGGAATGTACATTTGGCTCCAAAACAAAATCCCTTTTTCCGCTTCAGCAGAAAATAATTTTCTCTTGTTAAAATAGTCATGTGCTAAAATCAAAAATAACATGGCAAATCCAACACCCCCTACATTGGCTTTAACGCCAATCCATTTAGCTAAAAATTCGCCTACCAATTGGCCCAAAATATAACAGGCCCCTAAAAACGAAACTCCGTAAATAACCATTACTTTATTCGTTTTAACATGTCAGAAATTGGAAAACGAATCATTTGACCCATGGGTTTTTTACCCCGATAACTAATCACGCGCATTTCAACTGCATCCTTAGGCACAGTGATAAGTCCAGATGCAGTAGGGTAATAATGGTCGGGCAGTGAATGATCAAAACTATAGTGGAATGAAATATTCTCTACCTCAGACTTCATATCTACCTGAATTTCTCCCTTAGACGTTTTTGAAAACTTAAAGATAGGGTCATACATGCTCCGAGCGTATTTAATCTCCGCTACATCAGAACGTTCAAAATGGTTTTCTACTCGGCCAATAAAATTATTCCAATTTTTATTCTCATGGCTGGACCATAAATCTTCAGCCACAGCCCAAGCGCGGGGATATAACATATATTGAAGATGTCGGTAATTAAACAATTGCTCAGACCATAAATTCGCTTGGCCACCTTTAATTAATTCAGCATTTACCCCTGCAGGCACCGGATTGAAATCATACGAATTTTTAAGTCGGACAGTTTCGTACACAGGAGGCTCGATAATTCCATCGCCTTGCATTAAATCAAGGTATACATTTGAGTTAGGCGTCATAACCACTTGGTGCCCATCATTAGCCGCCTGAATACCCCCTTTAATCCCCCTCCATGACATAACAGCAGTGTTTTTGGGTAGTCCTCCCCCTTCTAATATCTCATCCCAGCCCATCATTTTTTTTCCTTTTGAAGTAATGATTTTTTCCAAACGGCGTGTAAAATAGGCTTGAACTTCTTGAGAATTTTTCAAACCTTCTTTGATTCTTAAAGCTTGAATTTGAGGATTTTTATCCCAATAATTTTTAGGACATTCATCCCCACCCATGTGAATATATTCAAAAGGAAATAATTCAGACACTTCACCAAAAACCTTATCTAAAAAAGTGTACACCTTTTCATTAGCTGGACATAACGTGTTATCCTGCAAAGCAATAGCATGATCGGTAGACCAATCAATAAAAGGTTCGCCAGAAATAACTTGGTAATTTACTGCTTCAGGGGTACATGAAAGTTCTGGGTATGAAGCTACAGCAGCCATCGAATGTCCAGGAACATCTATTTCTGGCATGATATCGACAAATCGATCTTTGGCATATTTAACCAATTCTCGTATGTCATCTTGTGTAAAGAATCCACCAAAATCACGAGGTTCATTCGGCTCAGGTTTAGAAAACTCCGTAAATCGGCCTATTTTCTTCACATTAAAAGCACCCTTTTTTGTCAAATTAGGAAATGATTTAATTTCAATGCGCCAACCTTCATCATCGGTCAAATGCAGATGCAATAAATTGTATTTATAGGCAACCATTTCGTCAATAAATTGCTTTACCTGGTCCTTTGTAAAGAAATGCCTCGCTACGTCAAACATCATTCCGCGCCATGCGAATCTTGGCGTGTCCTGAATATTCGCAAAAGGAATTTTCCAAGAAACACCATTTACTATCGTTTTTGACTCTATTTCTTTGGGTAATAATTGGCCTAACGTTTGAATTCCATAAAACAAACCCACGGGATTGTTAGCCGAAATTTGAACTCCGCTCTGATTTACTTGAAGGCGATAGCCTTCTTTTCCAAGCGATGAATCAAACGATTTAGTTAAAACAAATCGAATATTAGCTTTCGCTTGATCTCCATAAACCCAAGATAATTTATAACCCGTAGCCTTTTTAATTTTCTCGGAAAATACCTTGAAAGCCACTTTTAAGGTGGGATCGTTAGGTCCCGACAAAGTCAAGGTGGAAGGCAAAGAATAAGACCCTTTTGGATATTCAGCCTTTAACGGTACAGGGATAATGGAAGGTGTTTGACCCCTAAAAACAAAGGATGTCAAACAAATGAGAACTAAAAAAATATATTTCATACATAAATTAACTTAAAGATTTTCTCGCCTCACGATCAGGATCTAAAGCAAGCATTGATTGATCATTTAATATCATGGTCTCCCCTTTTTCAGCCGTATAAGGTTTCCAATTAGGCAAACCACCTCCATTGGGATTTCCAGTTCTAACAAAATTAAGAAAGCTTTTAGCCATTTTTTCTGACAATGCTCTTGGACGTTTACCACCTCCGGTATGAGTTAGCATTAAGTCCGTATTATAAAACCAAAAGCAAATGTCATCGCAATGAAAAGCACGCATTCTACCATCAAATAGCGGTGGTTGCCAGCCAAACCAAGAAACATACACGGGAGCTTTTTTCTGTCCCGACTTCACATTCGCTGTTGCTATGGCATTTTTACGATTGGAATTAATTAAGGCCCAAATTTCAATCGGCTTAGCCTCAGGGAAATTTTTAGCATAAGCATCCACTACATTACTAGTTTGATCAGCAAACCTAATTTTTAGTTTCTCTTTGACTCCTGAGAAAGTTATTGTTTCCAAAAGAGCATCTGTTCTAGATGGAGATTGCTCATGAAAAGTTGTATTAATTAATAAAGGAATGTCGGCTGAAAAATGAGAAGAATCTTTAAAGAATTCCCCTGCAGCTAAGTATTGGCCATCTCCTACCGGTGAAAAACCAGCTCGGGCAATATTCATACGCTTAGCTTCATCCCCCATTTTAGCGGCAGCTTTGTTGGCCACGTCAATGTATTCACGCCAAGAAAGTTTCTGCAAACCTTTGATATCACCCGGTTTCAAACCAACTTCTTCCATAATTTTAAGTCCAACTTTCTCAGCAAATTCTTTATTCGTCCCACTCAATGAACTACCACTCAAAGCAACTGCTTTATGAAACAACCCTTTAGCAGAAGGCATATTCATCAAAGTTGTCACTTTAGAACCTCCACCAGATTGACCTATAATGGTCACATTACCTGGATCGCCGCCAAAATTTGAAATATTATCTCGAATCCATTCCAATGAAGCAACCATATCTAAATTACCTACATTTCCTGAGGCCGGATGACCACCAGCCGCAGAAAGCTGACTATAACCTAAAGCTCCTAAACGATGATTGATTGAGCAAAAAACCACATCACCAAACCTCGAAAGGTTCTCCCCATGATATCCATCCTGCTCTATGGCATTCCCATTCGTATAGCCACCTCCGTGCAACCATAAAATAACAGGCCTTTTTTTCTGATCTAACGTAGGAGTCCACACATTGATGCGCAAACAATCCTCGGAAACATCATCATAATTCCAATGATCCACAAAAGAAGCATATTGATTTGCATATCGATTGTCCATGATTTGAGGAGCTGTATTTCCCCACCAGACAGCAGGACGAGTTTCAGTCCAAGGATTGGGTTTTTGGGGAGGCATAAATCGATTACTTCCAGACGTATCCGCTCCATAAGGTATGCCTAAAAAAGTATGGATTCCGCGTAGTATGAAGCCGCGAACTTTTCCGTATTGTGTGTTAGCGACTGCAATATTATCACCAACAAATAATTGTTGATCATCTAAAGAGAGAGATTTAGAATCCTTTAAATAACCGTTATAATGCCCTAGACTTAAACTTGCTGAGCCAAGGCCCAAAGATTGAATGAAATCACGACGACTTGCTTTCATAATTTTATGGTTTAGTTTCCTTAAAGTTGACGCAAAATGTATGTAAATCCAAATCCTTTTTTATTTTTGTAACAATAAGCATTATATACGAAACAAAATCATGAATGAAACTGCCACGCTTGCTGCTCAGCAAGTAGAACTTACACACGCAATTGACACTGTTTGGGTCGCCATTTGTGCGGCTTTAATCTTCCAAATGGAAGGTGGATTCGCTCTCTTAGAGGCGGGATTTGTCCGATCTAAAAATGCGGTCAGCATTATCGCCAAAGTAATGATTGACATCTTATTTGGAGGTGTTGCCTTTTATTTAGTCGGTTTTGGAATTGCTTATGGAAAATCGAATGGCTATTGGGCCTTCGATTTTGGTATTTCAAAAGAAGATTTAGGATTAGGATTGACCATTTCGAATAGTTTATTTTGGTTTATCCAAATGGGCTTTGCGGTGGCTGCTATTTCCATTGTTTCCGGTGGAGTTGCCGAGCGAATGAAAATGTGGTCCTATGCCGTTTTTGTTACCCTATTTTGTGCCGTGATGTATCCGTTGGCGGCTAATTGGGTTTGGAATCCAAATGGCTGGTTAGCTGTACAAGGTTTTAATGATTTTGCAGGTTCTGCGGCTGTTCATGCGATGGGTGGTTTTGCTGCCTTAGCTGGTGCGATTGTTTTAGGACCTCGATTGGGCAAATACAATGAAGATGGAAGTATAAACGCGATACCGGGACATAATCTGACTTTATCAGCCGTGGGTGCTTTCATGTTGTGGTTTGGTTGGTTCGGTTTCAATCCTGGGTCCACCTTGGGGGCTGTTGGCAAATGGGAATTAATAGGTTCAGTAGCTACAAATACATTTTTAGCTTCAGCCGCAGGAGGAATTTCAACGATCTGTTATACCTTTTTACGCTATAAAAAAGTAGATATTACCATGGTGATCAATGGCGTTTTGGCCGGTTTAGTGGCCATTACCGCTGGATGCAATGTGGTTAGTCCAAATAGTGCTTTAATCATTGGATTGGTGGCCGGAACTTTAGTGGACATGGCCGTCGTAATCGTAGACAATTTGAAAATTGATGATCCCGTGGGAGCTATCGCCGTTCATGGAATAAATGGTTTCTTTGGTACGATTGCCGTAGGTTTATTTTCAGAAAAAAATGGCTTATTTATCACAGGCGAAACAGGCCAATTATTCATTCAATTTATAGGGGTAGCGGTGATTAGTGTATTCTCATTTGTTCTAACTTATACCATTTTTAGAATATTGAAAGCGACCATGGGAATTAGACTGAGTCATAAAGCAGAATCTGCGGGTATTGATGCGGTTGAATTTGGAGTAGAATCTTATACAACATTTGAATAATAGCTAAAAAAATTAGATATGAAAAAGGTAGAAGCCATTGTAAAACCATCGAAATTAAAAGCTATTCAAAAAGGCTTGATCGATGCTAATATTCCTTGTATGACCGTTGTTCCCGTTCGTGGAGCCGGTTTGCAACAAGGCTATTCGGAGATTTATCGGGGTACCGAAAAGTCATTAATTCTATTACCTAAAATCATGATCATCTGCGTGGTCAGTGATGAAAACCTAGAAAAATGTTTAAGTGTGATCTTAGACAATGCCTCAGAAGGAAACACAGGGGATGGAAAAATCTTTGTTTATGATGTCCAGGATGCGATTAGGATTAGGACGAGAACGAGGGGTATTGAGGCGATTAGGTAAATTAGGTAAGAGGTATTAGGTAATAGGTAATAGGTAATAAGTAAGAGGAATTAGGTAATGTAGAGGACGGGTTTACCTCGTCCCAAAAAGCTTAATCAATTTTATTCATTTATCGTTTTCATGACGCGCATGCGGATAAACATTTCTTCAGAATACCATTTTAGCGCACGCGTCTTTTTAATCATAGGCGCGTGCTCTTTACTTTTATAAGCAAATTGATCTAAGATTTCTTCCGACTCCCAAAGACTTAAGGTGGCTTGTTCCAATAATGGAAATTCCCCTACCCCTTTGGCAAATAGTAAACCGCTTTTTGAAGATAAGTATTTACTGGCATGAGAGACATTGAACCAAAATAACAGGGATTTGTACCAAACGATACTCGCACGCGTCAAAACCAAAATAGGTCCAATGCCAGGATCTTCTCCCATTTCAAAAGGATTGTTTCCATTCCAAGTTCCATGGCCTTTGATGGCCACAGTATCCCAACCATTCAATTCGCTTGATTGGTTTTTTAAGGCAGACCAACGAGCATTCGCTGCAAAAAAATCATCCGAAGATTTTTGAGACTCAAATACACCTAAAAAGGCATACATAGAAAAATCAGGCCAAACAGAAAAACCATTTCCCGCACCCACACCCAAATGCTTTGAAAATAACAAACCCGCATGATTCCAAGGATTAATGAACGAAATTCCCATTTGAGCAAAAGCAAAACGCTTATTTGAAAACCCCTTGAAACTTAAAAATCGAATTGAAATTATTTTTTCACTCATTTACATCTAAATTAGCCTAATTTTGAACAAATATATCGACAATAAGGTTTAAAACAACATGAACAATTCTGGTAAAAAAGGTTTTTATTTTAAACAATATGAGGAAAAAGGTACATCCCCTTTTGAAAAACTTTTTGGCATATTTAAAGAATTAATCACACACACATCGGGTGATTTTGATGAAGCGATTGATTGGCTGCGCGAATTGAACAAGGAATACGAATTAACCGATGAAAATTATACCATCGAAGATTTTATTGAAGATTTAAAAGCCAAAGGCTATATCCGAGAAGAAATTGATGCCGAAGGTGGATCTGGTATGGGTATTACGGCGAAGACGGAAAGGGCGATACGCCAACAAGCCTTAGAAAATATCTTTGGAAATTTAAATAAAAGCGGTGCAGGAAACCATAAAACTAAAGCGGCAGGATTAGGAGATGAACTCACGGGGGAATTTAGAAGTTACCATTTTGGAGATGGATTAGAGAAAATATCGCTAACCGAAAGTCTAAAAAATGCACAAATTAATCATGGAATTGGTTCTTTCGAATTAACTGAAGAAGATTTAGTGGTGGAGGATTCAACCTATAAATCCCAAATGAGCACGGTTTTAATGATCGACATCAGTCATTCCATGATCTTGTATGGGGAAGATCGAATTACTCCGGCTAAAAAGGTAGCCATGGCTTTAGCGGAACTCATCACCACGCGCTATCCAAAAGATACGATTGATATCTTGGTTTTTGGAAATGATGCCTGGAGCATCTCCATTAAAGATATCCCCTATTTGAAAGTTGGGCCTTATCACACCAATACCGTCGCTGGATTACAATTAGCCATGGATATTTTGCGAAGAAAAAGGAATACCAACAAACAAATTTTTATGATTACGGATGGTAAACCCAGTTGTGTTAAGGAAAGAGACGGAACATATTACATGAATAGCAATGGATTGGATCCTTATGTAACAGAAAAATGTTACACTCAAGCAGCGCAAGCCCGAAAATTACATATCCCCATTACTACCTTTATGATTGCCAGAGATTCGTATCTCCAACAATTTGTAGACAAATTCACTGAAACCAACCAAGGAAAGGCATTCTACACAGGTTTAAAAGGTTTAGGAGAAATGATTTTTCAAGATTACGAAACAAATAGAAAGAAAAGACTAAAATAAAATGATCAAAAATTTAGGTGAATTAAAAGCTTCTGGTTATGCCAGCAAATCTATTAAAGACGAATTAAGAGATAATTTAATCAAGCACATGCAGGCGGGAACGACTGTTTTTGAGGGCGTTCACGGTTTTGAAAATTCCGTCATTCCTGAATTAGAGCGAGCCATTTTATCACGCCACAATATAAACTTATTGGGTTTACGAGGGCAAGCAAAAACACGTTTAGCCAGGTTGATGGTCAATTTATTAGATGAATACATACCCGTGGTTCAAGGCTCTGAAATCAATGATGATCCATTGTCCCCTATTTCGCGTTTCTCACGTGATTTGATCGCTGAGATGGGAGACAAAACACCCATCGCATTTTTGCATCGGTCTGACAGGTTTGTAGAAAAATTAGCAACTCCTGATGTTACTGTGGCTGATTTAATAGGCGATGTAGATCCCATTAAAGCCGCTAATTTAAAACTATCCTATGCAGATGATCGAGTGATCCATTTTGGGATGATCCCGAGGGCCAATCGGTGCATCTTCGTTATCAATGAAATTCCAGACCTTCAAGCGAGAATTCAAGTAGCCTTATTTAATATTCTTCAAGAAGGTGATATTCAAATTCGTGGTTTCAAATTGCGTTTGCCCTTAGACATGCAATTTATTTTCACGGCAAATCCTGAGGATTATACCAATAGAGGTAGTATTGTAACCCCTTTAAAAGATCGAATTGGTTCTCAAATTTTGACTCATTATCCTGAAAGTATTGCAATAGCTCGTAAAATTTCCTCACAAGAGGCTAGGATAAATTCAAATCAAATTAGTGCAGTGCATGTGCCTGAGTTAGCTTATGATTTATTAGAGCAAATATGTTTTGAGGCTAGAGAGAGTGAATACGTGGATAATAAAAGCGGAGTCAGTGCTCGGATGAGTATCTCCATGTTAGAAAGTTTAATAAGTACGGCAGAACGTAGAGCGCTATTAGCTAAAGAAACATCCACAAGCGTTCGATTATCCGATTTCATGGGCATTATCCCCGCCATTACAGGAAAAGTTGAGTTGGTCTACGAAGGCGAACAAGAAGGCGCTGCATTCGTAGCTGAGCAGTTGATCGGCTCCGCGATCAAAACATTTTTGCCTGGCTTATTTCCTAAGATAGAGAAATTGACCAAAAAAATAGAAGACACCCCTTATTCCCCATTAATGGAAGCCATTTTTGCTGAAGGAGGTATCGTTATTTACGATGAAAGCACAGAAGCTGATTATCGAAGCTCGCTAGATGCCATTAAACCCTTGGAGGATTTGGTTAAAAAATACCAACCCAATATCCCGGCAACTGATCGCTATTTTCTAAAAGAGTTTGTGCTTTGGGCATTAGCCGAACACCATAAACTAGGGAAAGATCGACTCACTGATGGGTTCCAATTTAAAGATTTATTAGATATTTTATAAAAAATTAAGCCTCGAAAAGAGGCTTTTTTTTGATATAATTTGCGTTTATTTACTCTGTCATCAATAAATCCCAAATGAATTAAGTTAAACGCTATTTCTATTATAATTGAAAATCATGAAACATAATCATACTGAAAATCATTCCCGACGAAAATTTGTTGAAAAAGCAGGAATCGGATTAGCATCTATGGCATTCATCCCAAAATTTAATTTCTTAAACACGTCAATAGCAGAAAAAAAAGTACGCATAGGCATTATAGGAGGGAGATTTGGTGCTAGTTTTCAATTTCATGAGCATCCAAATTGTATCGTAGAAGCTGTTAGTGATTTACGTTTAGATAGGCGCGAGAACTTGATGAAAGTCTATAAATGTCGCAAAAGTTATTCTTCCTTAGAAGAGTTAATTGAGGATTCTAACATCGACGCAGTGTTCATTGCTACCCCTGCTCCAGATCATGTTAAACATGTAAAATTAGCATTAAATGCAGGAAAACATGTTTTATGTGCCGTGCCAGCCGCTTTAAATTTGGAAGAATGTTATCAATTGAAAGAAGCGGTAGTCAAATCGGGTTTAATTTATATGATGGCTGAAACTAGTTATTTCAGACAAAACACAATTTCGGTCAGGAAATTATATCAAGAAAATAGCTTTGGTGAAATCTTTAGTGCGGCGGCTGAATATAACCATCCCGGTCTTGAAACCTTATGGTTTGAGGACAAAAAACCTACTTGGCGTCATGGATTACCCCCAATGCTCTATCCCACCCACTGCACCTCATTTTTAATTTCAGTCACAGGTGAGAGGTTAACCAGTGTGAGTGCATTGGGTTATGGAGATCAAAGTCCACTTTTAAAAAACAATCCTTATAATAACCCATTTTGGAATGAAACGGCCTTTTTTCAAACCAATAAAAATCATCCATTCCGAGTGGAAGTGAACTGGAAAGGTGCGTTAAGGAATGCAGAGCGTGCTGAATGGCGTGGTGAAAAAATGAGTTTTATTTCATCAGCATCTGAGTCAAATGAACATACGATTATTCGTAGTGTAGAAACGATGGGGAAAGATGATGCGGGTTTTCAAATAAAAGAAAACAGAATTGAAAAATATGCCCAAGAAAAATGGTGGCAGTCCCCACTATTACCTGAACCATTAAGACATGATAGTGGGCATGATGGCTCGCATTCATTCATTACTCATGAATTCATTGAATCTATCGTACAAAAGCGTGAATCAAAAATCAATGTATTTGAAGCCTTAGCTTATACAGCTCCCGGAATTATAGCCCATGCTTCGGCACTTAAAAATGGAGAGTTTTTGAAAATCCCAAGCTTTGATCTTTAGATTATAAATGGATTATTTTCCGATGCAGAACTTGCCAAAGATATTTTTCAATAAGTCATCGTTCGATATTTGGCCTGTTATTTCACCCAAATGATGTAGGGCATGACGAAGGTCCTGAGCGATTAAATCACCTGTCAAACCGGTTTTCAAAGCATTTAGAACACCAATAAGCGTTTCCTGGGTTTGTACTAATTGCTGATAATGCCTTATATTCGTCACCAAAGTACCACTGGCATTGGCTTGGTCAAGCCCGATGATATTTAAAAGCGCCTTTTCTAATTCGGGTAGGCCAACCTGATTTTTTGCCGACATCAATATCACATCTGGTAAAGCCTCTTGAAAAGCCACTAAAACTGCGTTAGAAACTTGGTCTACCTTATTTAACACTTGAATGACCGGAATTTCTAAGGTACCCAAAGCCATAATCCCAGCCTGTAATCCTTCTACAGATTCAGTCATCGCATCAGCCATATAAATCACCACTTGGGCCTTTTTAACCCAAGCTTGTGTTCTTTCAACTCCTAAAGCCTCGATCACATCGACTGTTTCGCGCAGACCTGCTGTGTCCACTAACCGGAATTTAATGCCCCCTAAAGTCCATTCGTCCTCTAAACTATCACGCGTAGTTCCAGCGATTTCAGAAACAATGGCTCGATCCTCGTTTAATAATGCATTTAATAAGGTCGACTTACCAGCGTTGGGTTTACCGACAATAACTGTCGCCACGCCATTCTTGATCGCATTTCCCGTCCTAAAACTTTCCACCAGTGGGCGAACATGATCTAGCAATTGGACAACTAAAGCCTCCAAATCCTTGCGATCAGCAAACTCCACATCTTCTTCACCAAAATCTAGTTCCAATTCGATTAACGAAGCAAAATGAATCAACTCCTCTCGTAAAGCAGCTAGTTCTTTGGAAAATCCACCTCTTAATTGGTGCAATGCAGCTGATTGTGCAGCCGCTGAATCTGCCGCAATGACATCGGCAACTGCCTCCGCCTGAGCAAGATCAAACGCTCCATTCAAAAATGCGCGTTGGGTAAACTCACCAGGACGCGCAAACCGAGCCCCTTTTTCGGTGAATAATCGGATTAAACTTTCTTGAATAAAGGGAGAACCGTGGCATGAAATCTCCACGACATGTTCCTTTGTATACGATTTTGGGGCAACATATAAACTAACAACTACCTCGTCATACACGCGACCTGCTGACTCAATCCGTCCATAATGAAGGGTATGAGAAGTCTGAATGGATAAGTCCTTGGGTTGAAAAACGTCATTCACAATTTCGATCGCTCGAACTCCTGAAAGCCGTATGACCCCAATAGCACCTACGCCAGCCGGTGTCGCTAATGCAACGATGGTGTCTTTAAAGTCCATCGATTAGATCAAATTCGTCAATTTCATTGCGACGGTCATGTCGCCCGATATCTTTACTTTTCCAGTCATCACCGCCATCATGGAATTTAATTCGCCATTTAAAATAGCTGTAAAAGTTTCTTCTGAGGTAGCAATGGTACAATCTGTATCTAGATTTTCATTGGTTACTTGGCCCTCACCGGTTACAACGATGATACCTGAAGGAAATGCAAATTTAAAAGAAACCCCTTGGCCTCCTTTTTGAGCTGCTAATGAAACAATTTTGTCGTTGATTTCTTGAAATGTCATTTGGATAAAATTTATTGTGAGGCAAAATTAATTCTTTTTATGCGTTTTATATAGGAACAATTCTACAATTCCCTTTGGCATATCACCTTAAAATCGCAATACTGGCAATCTGAAACTTCTTTCGTTTTTTCAAACTTCGTATTTACGTCTAAAATCTGATGAACCCAGCTTTCGATTACCTCCTGAGAATCCTGTAAGAATTGATCCCAGTTGGGCCCAGATTCAAACCATAAATCATGCTCTTCATCGCTTAAAACTCCTTCTTTTAAATTTCTAAAAGAAATAATTCCTGGCTTGATCGAATGTGATTGAAGGCTTAAACCTGCCAAAACTTGTTCGTTTTTTGGAGAAACATTTACTAGTTCGGAAGCTAACAAAAATTTATATAACCAGAGTTGGAGTATTTTAGGCTTTAATTCGACCGCTAAAATTGAATTCCGCAAACCTAATTCTCCTGATTTCAATTCCGACCTTTCTACTTTGCCAGTTTTATAATCAATGATACGAATTTCACGGTTGTCCAATATATCCAACCGATCGATACGGCCAGTCACTTTAACATCGAGGAGTTCTTGGCCCCAATGAACCTTTAGGATTTGGGTCAATGTGGATTCTAAATCAATTATTTTAGTGTTTTTTGAAAAATTAGATTTGGAATAATAAGACTCTAGCAACGTTTTGGCAACTTCTTTTAGCACAAAATTAAATCCCTTCTCTAGTTCAAAGACACCTTCTTTTTCTTGAATGGACTTCATTGCCTTTTCCAAATATCCATCTAGACCCGAAACCACCTCCTCTAAATTGACTCGATCATAGACCCCTTCGTAATTTTCTAAAACCTCCTTGTCGACTATTTCCAAAACTTTATGCACCCAAGTACCAAATACATCCGCACCTAACTCATCTTCTAATTGCTTTTCTTTCCGCATGCCCAATATTTGAGCATAAAAATATTTAAGACTACAGGTGGAAAACATAGTCATCGCGGAAGTAGAAAGCCCTGAGTTGGCCAATTTCCCTTTAATTTTATCAAGGATGGCTGGTGACTTTTCAACAGATCCATCATTTCGCTCAAATTCAGCTTGATTGGCCGAAAACTCGATCCAAGGTTCGTGAATCTCAATTAATGGATTTTTACGTTTCCAATCGTGCTTGATTTGCTTAATAAATCGACTCATCTCCTTTACCCCAGATTTATCGGATGACTGAACATAACATAAAACTACCTCACGAGGCCTTTGCAATAGCCGATAGAAATGGTATGATGCCACTGCATCTGCCTGAGTGAATGTTGGCAACGAAAAATGAGCCATATTGGCTATATCCAAAGGGATCAAACTTTCTCGCTTTCTTGTTCCGGGCAAACTTCCTTCATTCATGGACAAAATAATCACTCGGTCAAAATCCAAGGTCCTCGTCTCCAACAAACCCATCACATGCAGACTACGATTTTCAGCTCCCACAAAAGTCAATTTCTGTTGCGAGAGCAATTGGGTCAATAATACTTTTCCACTAGCAATCGACACAAAATCATCTGATTCAAAAGATTCCAATAATGACTCAATAACTGCCAAAGCTTGTTTTATGGCTTCTGCTTCCTCATCCCATTCTTGGTCTGGAATACTCTTTAAAATTAATTCCAATAAATTTTCTTGGCATTTCAGAATCCCTACAAAAACACTAAAGTTAGGGGCAAACAAGTATTTCAAAATAGGTAGTTCTGAAGCTAATGCTGAAATCTTATCTGAACCAACATACAAATCGGTCTTTGAGTACAATTCGTTTAAATCCTTTTTGAAGTCACGCTTTTGAACCTTGCTTTTCTGCTGGATGTATAAATCGATTAACCCATGAGAGAAAACTGATTTGAAGGTGGAAACAGAAAATTTCCCTTGAATCGATTGTTTTTGCAGATCCCACCACAAATTAACCAAGGAAAATACTTGCGTCTTCTTCAATGAATAACCCATGGTGATGTTTAGCCTATCTTTAAACTCCCCCACGTATAACATCACTTGGTCTAATAAGGATTCATCCGCTAACACAAGCGCCACTTGTTCCTCTGTTCCGTGTTCTTGTTGCCATTTCCGAATAATATCCATGGCGACAAACACCTGAGCACTAGGATTTGCTAATCCTAAAATTTCTACACGCTTGGGCTTGTCCAATAAATCCGAGGTTTTCCATTGGAATGGTCCTCGAGATAAAAATTCATTTGTGGAGCTATCCGAATATTTTTTCAGCCAAGTACCTGCTCGGTGAAACAAATTATCCACATAATAAGCATCTGCATCCCAAAGCGTCTCAGCCATTCCATTTTTAATCAACAAACGAATGATCTCTTCCTCTCCCTTAGAAAGTGCATTAAAGCCCACAAAATATATTTTTTTAAACGTCTTGGGTAACGCTTTCCCAGCGGCCAATGAATCGGCTAATTTTCGATATGCCATCCCCCGATACACGGAACCTTTAGCATTAAGGTTTGCATGCAAACGAATATAAACCTCTAGTAAATGATCAAATAATTTAAAATAGGTTGTAGTATGTGGGGTGATAAATTTCTCTGGATTCTCCTCCCCATATTCTTTGCCCCATCGCTCAATGGATTTCACTTCCGACAAAAAGGAAAATATTTGGTATGGATCAACCAAATACATATCTAACGTTTCAAAATCCTTAAGCATTAATTGGCCCCAAGAAATAAAACGATCAAAATTGACTTGATCATCTACCTGCTTAAAACAAGCAAAGGCCTCTATCAACAACTGAATGGGGTCAATTAAAGTAGAATCCGACATTTGGAGCGCAAACTCCTCTATGGTGAAAAAAGAAGGAGATAGAAAAGGTCTATCGCCTAAAATAGCTAACTCTTTTTTTAAGTAAAGTACCCCACGTTGCGAGGGCATCACAATAGCAATATCTTTTAATGCTTCGATGGGATGCTCCCCAAAAATATGTGCGGCTGTTTTACCTAAAAATGTTTGCATTATAGATTGCCCTTTTTCATTTCTTTTACTGCATAATCTACGGCTCGAGCAGTCAATGCCATGTATGTTAATGAGGGGTTTTGTGTGGACGTGGATGTCATACTGGCTCCATCGCTCACAAATACATTTTTAACTGCGTGCATTTGATTCCATTTATTGAGCATCGAAGTCTTAGGGTCAGTTCCCATACGGCAACCACCCATTTCATGAATATCTAGACCGGGTGCTTGTTTTGAATCTCGAGAACGAATATTCTTAAAGCCGGCTTTGGTATACATCTCCGTGAATTGCTCGATAAAATCTTTGACCATTTTATCATCATTGTCATCATAAGAAACATCCATGTGCATGATCGGTAAACCATGCGCATCTTTTTTGATGGGGTCCAATGTAATTTTGTTCGTCTCCTTGGGAATTGTTTCGCCCATCATGTGTGAACCTGCAGACCAATTAGTCCATTTAGGATTTAATAATGAGTTCTTTAAGCTCTCGCCTACGGAATCTCGATCTGTAGTATTGGCACGTCTTGCGCTCATTCCAGCGGCATATCCACGCAAGAAATTCGTTTCTTGTTTGTATAAATTGCGGAAACGAGGGACATAACCTGAAGTAGGCCTACTCCCTTCCGTTTTAAAATCAAAATATCCGTCATATTCAGCTGATATGGTAGCTCGATAGTTATGGAAAGCCACATATTTCCCTAGGACCCCGCTATCATTGCCTAAACCATTTGGAAAGCGATCAGATTTTGAGTTTAACAATATGGCATTGGTATTTAATGCTGCCGCCGTAACAAAAATTACTTTCGCGTAATACTCCACCATTTCATTCGTGTGCGCATCAATCACGCGAACCCCTACGGCCTTTTTCTTTTTTTCATCATAAATCACAGATTCCACGATAGAATCTGGTCGCAATGTCAAATTACCTGTTTTAGCTGCCCAAGGTAAAGTCGATGCGTTTGAACTAAAATAACCTCCGTAAGGACAACCTCTTTGGCATAAATTACGGCTCAAACACCGCCCTCTTCCCTGTTGGAGATGTATTTCTCGTGGCTCAGAAATATGGGCACAACGAGCGGAAATAACATGGCGATCTTTATAATGCTTTTTTAATTCAGTTTGAAAATGTTTTTCTACACAGGTCAATTCGTAGCCAGGCAAGAAATCGCCATCTGGCAAGGAATCTAATCCATCTTTATTTCCGGAAATACCCGCAAAATATTCCACATGCGAATACCATGGATCAATATCCTTGTAAGTAATGGGCCAAGGCGTTGCGTATCCATCACGAGCTGGACCATCAAAATCGAACTGCGACCAGCGCTGTGTTTGCCTAGCCCAAAGCAAAGATTTGCCACCTACCTGGTACCCACGAATCCAATCAAAGGGTTTATCCTGCTCATAGGGATGCTCTTTGTCTTTGACAATAAAATGTTTCGAATCTTCTTTAAACTGGTAGCATTTACTGGCAATAGGGTTTTCGTCAATTTCTTCTATGGTCAATCGGCCTCGATGTGGAAATTCCCAAGGACTCATTAAAGTTGTAGGATAATCTTCATTATGTGTCACTTTTCTTCCTCTCTCTAAGACCAAAGTCTTGACACCTTTATCACAAAATTCTTTTGCGGCCCAACCACCTGCTATTCCTGAACCGATTACGATAGCACCGTATGTGCGTTTTTCCGCGTTATTTAAAATATACATGACTTATTTCTTTATTGGGGCGCAACCGTTGAAAAATCCGGGAGCCATTTGATAATTTAAATGATTGACCATAATGTATTCAGTCGACATATATCCCTGAATCGTTAGGCCTTTTAAGGTGGCTAATGTTTTTTGTGCTTCCACCCCATGTTTTCCTTTTTCCAAAGAAAAAATAAACTGCTCCTTTTCTGACTCTGAGGCCGAAGAAATTTCCTTTTTATTTTCGTTTAAAAATAGTTTAGGAATTTCACCCATGACATTCTTAAAACTTTGCTGGGCTTTTGCCTCATAACAATCTTTCAACATTGTTTTCACAAATACAGGTACTCCTAAACTGATGGCACCGGGAATGGAGGACTCTGGAATAATGGCTCCCATGATTAATTCTAAGGTATGATCTTCTGCTAGGGTAAAATTAAAATGAGTAGGAGAAATTGATTTTGCATCATAAAATGCAACGGTTCCAAGGGTGGCCAAAGCCATTCCTTTTACCCACTCTCGACGTGAAATTTGAGACATATTAAAACAGGTTTTTGTAAAGCACAAACTTATTAAATATTCCCTGTTTATGTATACTGATCAAGTTTTATTTAATCGAACAAAAGCCATTTGACTCCGTATCCAAACACGCGCCCCATCGCTGGATGTAAATAGGCCGTATAATAGTTGGACGTTATTAATCCCTGTGTAACATTGGACATTTTAAAAAACAATCGAACCCGATTAATTCGAAGATTCACATAGGCATCCACCTGCACATAGGCGGGGAGTTGAAAATTGTCTTGAAGGTGATATTGCTGAAATGCAGGCATATAAGCATCTGCATAATAAGCGGATTGATGTTGTAGATCTATGCCAAACTGTAAATAAAGTAATTTCTTATATTGAACATTCAGGGCTAAGTTGGCATTCGCCACAAAACTAGGCATTCTAATAAGATCTGGGCCGGAACTTGTGTTGGCATGAAGCCGTGTTCCCCACTCAAACTTTCCAAAATTCCCACCTAGATCTACACTGGTCCTAAATACTCCAATCGCTTCTTTCGTTTGTTTTACGTTGGCTAATGAATCAAAATACAACCAATTCCCAATCCGCTGAATGGTAACATAGGGTTTTACATAAAACTGTTTTGATTTATATTCCAATCCTCCTTCCAATACATCAAATTGGATATTGTCAAAATCATTTTTCCAACGGTATGAAATATTATGTACCCAATTTTGTGCGATAGAAGGGCTCGAAGAGGTTCGTTGGACCTTCGCATAAAACCACGGCGAAGTAAACTGAGCAGCTAACTTATAATCTGATCCTAAGAGATATTCTCCTTCAGCTGTAAAATCAATGTTATCCGAGAAGGACTGATGTAACCAAAGACCTAGGTAATTTTCAAAACGATCTATTCTAGCATCGTTCATGGGATTGTAAACGGACCAATAACGTTGCTTCAGATGGGCTCTATAAATAAATTTCCTAAATACACCCTTAATTCCAGTTTGATGACTATAGGAATTCCATTGATTTTCATTGTACATGGAATCAGGCACGGAAGGCGCTTTGATGTATTGAATATAGGTTTTAGGATAAAATCGATCTGCTAATGACATGTCAAAATCCATATCTCTATACTTCACTTTACGTGTTTCTAAATCAAATCGTTGGAAAAATTGCAAGCCTTTGAACCCAATAAATTCATGATATACATGAAACTTTAAAAATTGGTCATTAGACTGGCTAGTTGAATTTGATAAAATCGCTGTGTTATCGAGGTAATTTAGGGCGGCCGTTGGCGTCTGTCCGGTTGTCAATTTTACTCCCCCTTGATCATTTGCTCCTTGGTCGAAGTAATTAAAATGGCCTAAAATGCGGTATTTATTATTGCGTGAGCGAAAATTGGAATGCAATAAAACACCCCATTGGCCTAATAAAAATTGATCGCCCTTTTTGAAAGCCGCATCGGTTAATACTTTATCGGCAACTACTCGTTGAAGTTCTAATCCCATGTTCCAAAGTGAATCGATGTTTCTTGCAAAAGTGAAATTCAGGCGAGTTTGACCACCTCCCCCTAAGCTATAATCGATATCGGAAAAGGGGGATTTTGTGTTGTAATACTTGACTTCATCGGTATCAAAAGCATAGGGCATATAGGCATTATAACCTAAATATGTTCCTAATGCAGTGGGAGATTTAACAAAGATGTTTCGGACCGCTGTACCCTCATTACCAAGATTAGCTGTTAAATAATAGGCTTTTTCTTGAAATAGGTATCGTTGGAATAAGTGTAAAGAAGTATCAATAGTACGATTAACTAATTTAGCATTGAGCACATCACTTTCTAAGAAATAATGCGTGGAATTAGGGCCATAAATCTGTTTAGTCGAATCATCTAAAGCTGCTCGGCCACTTTTGGGGGATTGAGTGGGAGTTTTAGTCAGTTTAGGGTCAGGAAATCCGCCGTTAGGATTAGGTTGGGAAGGATCCATTGAACCCTGTCCGGATGATTGTGGGCTCATGGGAGTTTGCCCTAGAGCAAAAGCAATGGGCAAAACCAACATAAAAAATATAAGTATACTCCTTATTTTCACGGATCAAAGGTAAATATTTTTATGGGAATTACCTTTTCATTTTATTGCTCAACCAAGCCCAAAACTCTTTCTCTTGATTCACAAATGACATTTCGATCGGCAGATAATACAACTTGGATTTTAGGTCTGGACAATCAGAAAAAGAATCCAGTAAACGCATATAATCTTTATATGTGGTGATAATCCCCTCCTCAGGGGCTAAATGCTTGGCCATTAAATTTAGCTCGTATAATTCAGCTTCAGAAAAAGTGTGATGATCAGGAAAAAAACGCTCCGATAAAACTTGAAATTGACTCGATACATACTCAGAGAAGGGCGCCGGATCGGCAATGCCTGCTAACAAATGCCAATTGTTTGTATTCGTTTGGGGACCAACGATCTCCCCATATTTTACTTGCGTGTAAAAAATGGGCATTGAATCTGGAACATATTTTCTTGCTTTTACAGTGAATTCAGATGCATTAAAATCCCGAGGACAACGGTTGACAAACAAGGCGTCTGCTCGTTGAATACCAGAAATAGATTCTCTCAATCGCCCTAAAGGCATTAATTGGTCTTCAAAAAAGGGTTTGTTATATGTGGTACAAATGATATTCAAGTTTCCGGCAATCCGACGATGTTGAAAGGCATCATCTAAAATGACCGTATCCAGAAATGGAAAATCTTCCACCATTTTTTGAACGCCTTTTGGCCTTTTTTCACAAACAGCTACCGGCACATGAGGAAATAATTTTTTATAAGCTAAAGGTTCGTCCCCAACTTGCATGGCTGTTGACACATTGTTAACCCAGCGAAAACCTTTGGTTTTACGGCCATAACCCCGACTCAGCACACCCACTTCAGATTTCCAAGGCCAATATTGGACTATGTAGGTAACTAAAGGGCTTTTACCTGTACCGCCGACGGACAAGTTACCAATGACTAAGATAAAGGGAGAAGAAAATTTATGAGAGCTAAGCACTTGGCGGTCAAACAATAAATTCCTTACAGAACTTATCGCTTTAAATAACAAGGCCGGAATAAAAGTTAAAATTGTTCTCATCATGATAAGTTAAAGCTAAAAATAAATGATCAGGCAGCAAAACTCAGAAGAAAATAATAAATTGCACTCATGTCCAATGCTATATTTCAAGTAAAGCGTAGAACCTTACATTTTCATGTAGAAGCAGGAACTTCGCGAGGAATATTAACCAAAAAAAATAGTTATTTTTTGCAAATATCCAATCCCGATAACACAGGGTTTGTAGGACTAGGGGAAGCAGGGCCTTTGTTTGGACTTAGCCCAGAATATAAGGAAGATGTCTTGGATGATTTCCACATGGCCATTAATCGTCTATCAAGAGATTTACCTAGGGATAAAACGGAAGTTGGCCAATGGATTTCTGCTATACCCTTTAACCAACCATCCTTTCGATTTGCCGCAGAAATGGCCATGTTAGATTATTTAAATCAACAAAATGGGATTTATTTCCAAAATAATTTTTCAAATAAAAAACACCCTATTTCTATTAATGGTTTGATTTGGATGGGTTCGAAAGAATACATGCAAAAACAAATTGAGTCAAAATTGGCCGAGGGCTTAACTTGTTTGAAATTGAAAATTGGCGCAATTGATTTTGAATCTGAAATGGACCTCATTCGTTCGATCAGAGAGGTTCATTCAGAGAAAGAGCTAACGATTCGATTAGATGCGAATGGCGCATTTCCGATTCATGAAGCTTTAAATAAGCTAGAAAAATTATCAAAATATGGCATTCATTCGATTGAACAACCGATCAAGGCTGGTCAATGGAATGAAATGGCTGATTTATGTAAGCAGTCAGAAATCCCAATTGCCTTAGACGAGGAATTGATTGGTATAAAAGACTCAGCAGAGTTATTAGATAAGATTAGGCCAGCTTTTATTATTTTAAAACCTAGTTTTTTGGGCGGATTTGAGGCAACGAGACAATGGATTAATTTAGCGAAGGATAAGCAAATCGGTTGGTGGATCACTTCAGCTTTAGAATCAAACGTGGGACTGCAGGCTATTGCCCAATTTACGGGACAATTTTCCGACTTGATCCCACAAGGATTAGGAACAGGTTTGCTGTATTCCAACAACTTAGCCAGTGGATTGAAAACTGAGCGTGGAAATATTTATTTTGACTCGAAATTCCCAAGGGAAAATCCATTTCAAAACTTATCTTTGTAAAAAATTTAATTAAAACAAATGAATACTATTGACGAGGCGATGATTGCCATTTTGCAAAAGCGATTAGAATTAAGCAAATTAAGCTATTCGGATGAGACATATGATGATGTAGAAGAAGTTTTACATGATTTGGAAGATGATTTCAACGAAAAATATGGGGATCAATTAGAAGAAATTTTAGAAAAGGTTCATATCAAACATTGTCCTGAATCGGATGTGTTGTTGCCAACGGCCTATTTAGCCAAGAAGTTTGTTGAAACGGCCGATGGAGAAATTGAGATTGGAAAAAAAGAAGGAGTAGAGGTGGAATGGATTGAGGATCCAGCTGCTGCGACTCGCTTAGTACTATTGCCCTCTCCTACGCGTATATTATTGATGACCCCAAAAGGGATTAGTATTGTTTGGGAGGCTTAGAGAAATAATAATTAAATAAAAAAAGCACTTCAATTTTCATTGAAGTGCTTTTTTTATGTTAAAGAGTATTAATACCCTTTGTTTTGTTTCAGCTTATTATTGTTTCTAATCTCGGCTGTCGGAATTGGAAATAATAATTCTTTTTCAGAAAGAGTAGGTCCATAAGAGAATTTATGACCAACATAAGCATCAAATTTCTTAGTACTTACATTGAAAGCTTTTCTAAGTCTAACCATGTCATACCAAGTTTTATTTTCAAAACTAAGTTCATAAAATCTTTCTCTCCAGATTGCCTCACGCAATTGGTCCTTTGAAAGTCCTTCCAATGCAGGTAATTCAGCTCTTTTACGGACTAAGTTAATCGCATTTAAAACAGTAGCACTAGGACCACCTGTTTCATTTGCAGCTTCTGCATAGGTTAATAGTACTTCTGGGTACCTTATCAAGGTCCAATTTAAACCACTACTCGTGGTGGAAGTTTGAGCTAACACATCAAAATGCTTAAACAAGTAATAACCTCCTAGATTTTTGGATTGAGTTCTATTGCCTCGTAAGGAATAACTTGAATAATAAAACTGCTTCTCTGCTGCCCTTTTATCTCCTTTTTCATAGGATTCTACAAATTCTTTGTTAGCAAAAATAGCTCCTGTCTCATCCGTGTAATTAGAAATACCTTGGTTGTACGGAATAATGGAGGTTTGCCAATTGGAAGGCAAAATATTTTCTAAATATTGAACTTGGAAGATATTCTCAACACTATTTTTTCTTGAAGCCAAATGAAGGTCATCATAAGAAGCAAATAAGGTAAACTGATTCGAATTAATTACGTCCAATGCCTTTTCAGCCGCCTTAGCAAAATTCTCAGTTTTATTAAGCGGAAACCCTGCCATCGTTAAATAAACACTAGACAAAAGTGATTTGATCGCTCCAATGGAAACCCTTCCAGATGCATCTCTAAATGGAAGACCTGACTTTTCAGCTTCAAGTAAATCAGATTCAATTAATTTGTAGATATTTTCTACACTTGCTGGCTCAGGATATAAATCTTTTGAACTTAAGTCAATTGGCTCAGAAATTAATGGTACAGATCCAAAGATACGAACCAAATCAAAGTAGTATAAAGCTCTCAAAAATCTAGCTTCGCCTAAGAATTTTTTCTTAGCTATTTCATCCATCTTTATGCCTGGAATTTTAGCAATCGCTAAATTAGCATTACCAATTCCCTTATAATGACTAGTCCAATATGTTTGGCCATATGCATTATCTGAATTATTTACAAGGTTTCGAACAAAGATGCTATTCTGAGCTTGTCCAAGTTCTGTATTTGCTAATCCAGTGGCAAATTCAAGCATCATCCATGGTGCCCCATTAAAACCACCACCCAATACATTTCGCATGTTTTCATAAATCGAATTTATGATACTTTCTGCATGTTCAGGCTTAGTAAAATAGTTCTCTCTAGTAAAATTTGACTTATCAGGTTCTTCTAAAAACTTAGAGCATCCGCTAAAAATGATTAAAGAGCCGATGGCTAATATCAAGTATTTTTTTATCGTGTATTTCATCGTATTATATTTTTAAATTGATATTTTTTATAAACCTATATTTAAGCCGACCATAAATGTTCTTGCCTTTGGATATGCATATAGATCTAAACCTTGATCAAAAGCAGCTCCAGAGGTAGAAACTTCAGGATCATATCCTTGAAACTTAGTAGACAAAAAGAAATTTTGTACAGAGACAAATGCCCTTAATCGACTCATTTTCATTTTTCTAGCAACCTCAGAAGGAAACTTATAGGATAACATAGCATTTCTGCCCCTTAAAAAAGATCCATCCTGAATTCTATCTGTATCATTATTCGTATTATATCCAGCAGAAACAGGTCTTAACTCGGCAAGCCTTGAGCTTTGATTCGTAGGTGTCCAACCGTTTAAAACAGTTTTAAAGCTGTTGGCAATACTAACCCTATCTTCAGCCGAGTGCTTGCTACCAAAAAGAACATCATTTCCATTCATAAATTGAAGATCCACCATAAATTCAAAGTTTTTAACCGTAATGGTGTTGATAAATGAACCAAAACTATCCGGAATTCCTTTTCCAATGATGACACGATCGTTATCATTGATCTTACCATCATTGTTGGTATCTTGATATTTGATATCACCTGGTTTTTTCAAATACTTAGCAGCCATTGATTCTTCTGCCGTACTCCATGTTCCTTGATGAACAAAACCAAAAAATGAACCAACAGGCTCGCCTTGTCGAACAACTGTCCTACCTAAGAAAATATCAGCGCCACCAGTCAAAGCAATTACCTTGTTTTGGTTGAATGAGATATTAAAACTCGTGTTCCATGTAAAGTTCGGGCGCGCAATATTTACAGAATTTATGGCAAATTCTACACCCCTATTTTCCATGCTTCCCACATTTTGACTTACCGTGGTAAAGCCGCTACTTGATGGTACAGGAGCACTTAAAAGCATATCGGTAGTCAATTTACGGTATAGATCAACTTCAATATTAATTTTATTATTTAATAAGCCTAATTCTAATCCAGCGTCAATTTGTTCTGTTTTTTCCCAACGTAAATCTGGATTTGCTAATCGGTTTATACCAATACCTACTTGGCGTGCATTATTAAATATAACCGCATAATTACCTAATCCAGCCAAAGATTGATACGCCGTAATTTCAGAGTTTCCTGTAATACCAAAACTTGTTCGCAGCTTAAGATTGGAAACAAATGGAATATCTTGCATAAAATCTTCTTCGATTACCTTCCAAGCTAAAGCAGCTGATGGGAAAATGGCATATCGATTAGCAGCTCCAAATTTCGAGGAACCGTCCACACGACCTGTGAACGTCAAAAGATACTTATCCTTCAAATTATAATTAAAACGGCCAAAATAAGAATCCAAACCATAACCACTTACACTTGAAGAAGAAGCTGGAGTAACAGCACCTGTACCTAAGTTGTTAAATTGGAAATAATCATCTTGGAATCTTTGAGCTCTCGCAGTAAAATTCATACGATCCACATGCTGAAGTGCTTGACCCAACATAGCTACTATTGAATGATCGGATGAAATTTTCCGCGTATATGTCAAATAGTTTTCGATTTGCCATGAATTATGACGATCAGCTGTCAAAGATGCATCTCCACCTTGGTTTCTAGAAATATAATTTAGAGTACGACCACCATAGTAATCTGTTTCCTGATTAATAATATTTACTCCCACAGTAGATCTCAATTCTAGGCCTTTAGCCAAATTAATATTGGAGTACACATTACCCAATAATGATTGAGTCTTTAAATAGTATAATCTTTCTTCTGAAACTTGAATAGGGCTTCCTCCACCTTCCATTCCAGCATAATCCTCATTACTCCCCCATCTTCCATCAGGATATTTAACCGGAACAATAGGCAAAGCCTCTAAAACCTGACGCATGGTTATAATACCACCACCACCTAATGGATCTACTTGGCTTTCGCTTTGGTCATTATAACTTAAACTTCCACCAATCTTAATCCAAGATTTTATTTGGCTATCCATCACAAAACGCGCTGAATATCTTTTTAACCATGAAGCATTTACAAGTCCATCTTCATTTCGATACCCTAAGTACAATCCATAATTTTCTTTTGAATTACCTCCTGTGAAGGCCAATTGATGATTCTGAGTCAAAGCTTTCCTAAATGATTCATCTTGCCAATCTGTATTATAAAGAGGCTTACCGCTAGAATCAAATAATAAAGGGTTGGTTCGCTTAGTGGCAGGATTTACATATTTTCCGCCGGCAAAACCTACTGGATCATATTTTTTCGCATTTAAGTAAGCTTGATCCTCCACATATAGAAATTCAGTTGAATTCAATAAAGGTATTTTTTTAGGTAGAACCCCCACACTAAAATCAGTGTCATAACTTATTTTACCACCTTCTTGACTTCCTCTTTTTGTAGTAACTAATATAACACCATTCGCTCCCCTTGCCCCATAAATTGCCGTAGCGGAAGCATCTTTTAAAATCTCAATATTTGAAATATCATTCGCATTCAAATAATCAATAGGTGTACTACCATTGGCTAAATCAGATGCATTTAAAATAACTCCATCGATTACATATAACGGGTTATTTGCCACACTTACAGAAGTATTTCCCCTGATACGAATATTGGAACGTCCACCTGGACGACCTGAGTTAACAGAAACGTTTACACCTGTTACTCTTCCAGCAATAGCCTGATTTAAAGAAGCAGACCTACGCTCTTGAATGGCGTCTGTTTTTATAGTTCCAACGGCACCTGTTAAATCACTTTTCCTTTGCGTTCCATAACCCACAACAACCACCTCATCCAAGGCCTTATTATCCGGAACTAAAGAAACTTCGATTAGTGACTTAGTACCAACCAGAATTTTTTGAGAAACGTAACCTACAAAAGAAATAACCAACACCTCTTTATCATCTAACGATGAAAATGAAAAATTACCACTTGCATCAGTCTGCGTACCTTGATTAGTACCTTGAATTTGTATGGTAACGCCTGGTAAAGCTTGGCCATTTTCATCTTTTACGTTTCCCTTGACAGGTTTTTCTAAAATGATATTATTATTTAGACTAACAGTCGCATTAGAAACAACATTAGTTCTTAATAAAATTCTTTTATCGCGAACTGAATATTGTATGTCTAATAATTTAAAAAGATCATTGAGAACTTCTTCCAATTTTTTGTTTGTCACATTCAAACTGACCTTTTTATTTATATTTATTGTATTAGAACTATAAATAAACCGGTAATCGACTTGTTTTTCAATCAATGAAAGTACACGTTTTATCTGTGCATTTTCAGCCTGGATCGTAACCTTTTCAATTAAATCATTCTGACTTAATGCCACATGAGCGTTTGCAAACGTGCAGAAAATCAAACTGAGAAAAAGTTGTTGTATAGAAATTTTCATAACTCTTAAAAGTAATCTTGGAGATTTGTATTTTATGTTCATAATTTTACATTGTTAAAGGTTTTTTCAAGATCAATAACTCATGTACTTTCGTCTAACGAAAACATTCAATACCATTGAATGAGTACATTTTAGTCGGTAATGTTGACGCATTATCGACTTTATTTTCATTTCTTTTATTTTTCCATACTCAATATTCTTTTTAAAATTTCAAACTTATTTACAACCCTCACCATTAATAAAAATTGATGAGCCTCGAACTTCATAATTAGCATTAATGGAAGTACAGATAAACTCCAATTGTTTAAACATATCTAGGCCATTTAAATCACCAGTAAATACACATCGATTGATATTGGAATTAACTTGAATAATTTCAATGCCATAAATCTGCTGCATTTTTTTAAATATCTCATCCACATTTACATCATCAAATACAAAATCAGACTTTTTGACATTTTGTAAGATAACCAGCGGAACATCGACAACACTTTCATTAATAGTTCTACTAATCAAATTGAAAACAGCTTTTTGATTAGGCGTTATAATAACTCCATTTGACTTATTAACCGACTTTTGATCATGTGTATAAACAGACACTTTACCCGTTTTAACGGATACTTCAATCATTTTATCGGAAGTAGGTTTACTTATTTTAAATGAAGTACCTATAACTTCGGTAATTAAATTATCCACATGAACGAAAAAAGGAATTTTTTCATTTTTAGCCACCGTAAAAAATGCCTCACCAGTTAAATAAACAGTTCTAGTTTTAACACCGAAATTTTCAGCGACTACGATATGAGCATTTTTTCCTAATAAAACATGACTCCCATCTGGCAAGGTGATTTTTTGCAATGAATTTGCATTATTTTTTGTTTCAACCCCATTTCTAGGGATAGAAGCATACTCTAACTTATTACTAAATTCCCATTGAAAGAATAAACCAAAGAATAACAAAAATGAAGCTGCTATTCCAGAGGCAATCCAATAATATTTAACGCTCTTACCTGTATTCTTACCCAAATCCAATTTCTCCCAAATTTTATTTTGTATCTCAATGGAAGACTCTAAATTTGATTGATTTTGAAAATTAAGATTATCATTAGTTAATTTTCGCAAGAGCATTAACTCTTCCTCCGTACATTTGCCTTGATTGAATTTTTCACTAAGTGAGTCAAATTCCTTATTTGTCATTATATAAAATTTAATTTGCTGAATAAAAGTCTTTAAACTTTTCCTTTAAGATCTTTTGAGATTTTGTGATATGATATTCAACCGCCTTTTCTGAAATATCAAGTTGCTCCGAAATCTTTTTCACAGAAATCTCTTCTATTTTACTCATTCTAAACACTTTGGCTGTTTTTTCAGACATAGAATCTAAAATGAAATTTAAACGAACATTGAAATCATTTGAGTTGGTAATTGCTTCAGATTCATTGCTACTAAACACTTTATGCAACAACTCAAACTCCCGATATTTAGAAAAATTAATTTTATTTCTTAAATGTCTATTGATCAAATTCCTTGCTGAAACATATAAATATACCCTTAAGTCTAAAATCTGTTTATTGCTTCGATTTTGCCAAATACTTAAGAATAAATCATGCAAAACCTCTTCTGAATCCTCTTTAGAACCTAATGAATGATTAACATATCGATATAAATACTTGAAATACCTATTGTAGATAAGTTCAAAGGCTTTTGAATCACCCTTGAAAAGCAATTCACATAATTCACCATCTGGTTTATCCAAATAATCCATTTTCAAAAGATTAAAACAATAATTTATTGTTAATTAATGATTAGGTTCCTTAATATAAGGGAACCCCTAAAAATGATAAAAAATATTTTAAAAATTTTATTTTACCATTATTCAAAGCAATGATAAATGTTGCTAGAAAACAAGTTTGAAAAGCCTAATTTACTTTTAGGCCAACCAATCAATCCCCTTTTTCAGGAGATCCATCGTTTTTTGGCCCTCAGGAAATTGAGTCGGGTCATACATATACTCCCAAGAAGCCATGGGAGGCATGCTCATAAGGATGGATTCAGTCCGACCGTTGGTTTCCAGGCCAAATTTAGTTCCTCGGTCATGGACTAAATTAAATTCGACATAACGGCCTCTACGTAATAACTGAAAGTCTTTTTCTTCTTTGCCAAAAGGTTTATCCGCATTCAATTGCATCAATTGACTGTAAATGGGCACAAAAGACTCGCCTATTTTTTTGACAAAATCAAAGGTATTTACTTTTTCTTCAGGTGAATTAGATTTCAAATAATCAAAAAATATTCCGCCGACACCTCGCGTTTCTCCCCTATGTGGACTAAAAAAATAATCATCCGCCCAATTTTTATAGGTAGGATAATAACTCGCATCAAATGCGTCGCAAGCTGTTTTCAATTGTAGATGAAACCATTTCGCCTGTTCAGGAATAATAATATGAGGAGTTAAGTCGATTCCCCCACCAAACCAATTTTGACCATTACTCAATTCAAAATAGCGAACATTCATATGAATAATGGGAACCCAAGGATTCATGGGATGCATGACAATGGAAACTCCTGTGGCCAAAAAATCAACTTCCTCTTTAATATCCAAGCTAGTCACCATTTTAGGATGTAAAGGTCCATGGACAGCTGAAAAATTGACACCTGCCTTTTCTAGAATTTTTCCATGTTGAATAACTCTAGACTGACCACCACCCCCTTCACTTCGCGTCCACACATCTTCCTTAAATGTGCCTTGGCCATCTGCTTTTGCAATGCCTTCACATATTTGATCTTGAAGAGATTTGAAATAATTGATAATTTCGATTGCTTCCATTCTATTGTGGTCCTTTGGGGATAGAATCTTGCTTCGTTCCATCTACATTCTGTTCATCCATTAATGCATTCAATGAATCCAATTCTGCATCCGAAACTTGAAGTGAATCAGGCAAAGTGCTGTAAGAGCCTTGGCAATCAAAATCCTTTTTAACAACCCGTCGATCTAGCTTATCGAATGGAATTGGTTTGTACATCGCTAATGCCGGATCCTTCACCACTCGAATCATAAACCGTTTATAAATAGGCAAAGCCGTTTTAGCCCCTTCCCCCAATGCGCTCGTTCGGAAATGTATCGATCGATCGTCACCACCTACCCATACTCCCGAAATTAAATTGGACGTCATCCCGATAAACCAACCATCCGAATGATTGGAAGTAGTTCCCGTTTTACCCGCAAAATTATGCGCATACCTATTTTCA
Source organism: uncultured Cytophagaceae bacterium (assembly GCA_903933935.1). GTDB lineage: Bacteria > Bacteroidota > Bacteroidia > Cytophagales > Spirosomataceae > Aquirufa. The sequence goes on along the minus strand of CAIZMB010000144.1, from coordinate 9,937 downwards.
GTAGGCAAAAGTACCTCTCCATCAGACCAAAGTAAGGAACTCGCAGTTCCCCCCTCATGAATAACACCCTCCAGCATTGATCGAACTAATTGAGCCGATTCCTTTTTGATTACCCGAAAAGAAATAGGTTCAAAGTTTTGCAATACCTTCCCATTTTGATCCTTAATTTCTTGAATAATCATAGGCTCCACATGAATTCCCTCATTCACAAACGCTGAATATGCCCCAATCATCTCATAAAGCGATACATCAAAGGAACCAAGACCAATGGAAGCAACAGGTTTCAAAGGACTTTTAATCCCCATCTTTTGCGCATAATACATGACCGTATCTGCTCCCACTTCATTCGTTAATCGAGCAGCCACTGAATTGATACTTTTGGCTAATGCGCGGCGAAGCGGCATCATCATGTAAGAAAAAGTACCGTCGGCATTCGATGGACGCCAAATTTTCTTTTCACCCTTCTCCTCTACTTCAATTTCAAAGGGTTCATCTTTCACCATGTAACAAGGCGATAAATCTTTAGGTCCGTCTATGGCCGCCGTATAAACAAAAGGTTTAAACGTAGAACCAGGCTGACGTTTACTCTGCTTAACGTGATCGTATTTGAAATATTTAAAATCTAAACCACCCACCCAAGCCTTAATATGGCCTGTATAAGGATCTAAGGTCATCATGCCCGACTGTAAAAACCGCTTGTAATAATTGATCGAATCAATCGAGCTCATACTTCTTTTCTCCTCACCCAAGGCATTTCTAGAATAAACCCACATGTCACGTTTTACATTTTTCATGTAATGCCAAACCGAATCTGGACTTGTAGGAAATCTTTTTGCCAACGCTTTGTAATAATCCGTCCGCTTAGCAACCGTGTCGATGAAACCCACAATCTCAACTCCATGCTCATCGACCCAAGGATTTTGACCAGTCCAATGATTATCAAAAGATTTTTGAATGTTACGCATTCCACCCTCAACAGCTTCCTCGGCATGTAATTGGAGACGCGAGTCGATGGTCGTCATAATTTTCAATCCATCCCGATACAAATCAACTTCCATTTCATTTTCCTTAGCCCAATCATTAATGTATCGAGCCACAGCTACTTTAAAATAATTACCCGTCCCATCATAAGGAGATTCTTCGTTGGGATGTAAAACAATAGGTAACTTAGCTAATGAATCATATTCAGCTTTTTTCAAATAACCCGCCTTCACCATTTGAGACAAAACCACATTTCTACGCTTCCAAGCTTTGTTTTCAGCCAAAGGCTTTCCATCGTAACGGGTTGGATTATAAGTGGTTGTCGCCTTTTGCAAGCCGATTAATATCGCCGCTTCTTGTACATTTAAACTATCCGCGCTCGTATTAAAATACGTCTTGGCGGCTACTTTAATGCCATACGCGTTATTGCCATAATCAACCGTATTTAAATACCAAAGTATAATTTCATCCTTCGTGTAAAAACGTTCCAAATTAATGGCTGTCACCCATTCTTTGGATTTGTAGATCAACTTATTTAATCCTGGAATATATCCCAAAATACCCGTTTTGAAGAACCCCTTCTTAGTACGAGTTTTAAAGAGATTTTTAGCTAATTGCTGAGAAATAGTGCTTCCACCTCCCCGATCACCTCCTTTAACCATGCCAACTACCACACCGGCCCATGCTTGAAAGTCAATCCCAGTATGATCGTAAAACCGAGAATCTTCTGTAGCGACCAAGGCTTTTACGAGATGAGGCGACAGCAAATTAAAATCACGAATAGGAGTTCTATTTTCGGCAAAATACTTGCCTAATAGTACACCATCCGCAGAGTAAATTTCAGATGCTTGTGAAAGTTTAGGGTTTTGCAAATCGTCCACCGATGGCATTTCACCTGTCAACCAAAAAATATTGGTTTGTATGACAAACAAATAAATTAAAACAAATAAACCCGCCTTGGCAGTAATTTTCCAAATCTTGACAATCGGTCTGTAATAGGGGGATTGTTTGTCGACATGCGCATCATAAAATGCTTTGAATCGACGGTAATAGGCTTCAATGAGAACTCTAGTCAGATTGCCATAACCGATTAACCAAGTATATTTTTTCTCACCTAAAACCTTTAAAAGTGCTTTATCCAACAGCATTAGCAACCAAATAATTCCTTGCGAAATTTTGATTTTACAAGTAATCCAAAAGCCTTTAATCGATTCTAACATATATTTTTAAATGCGTAAACACATATTTATTCTGTTTCTAGTTTTTCCAAGATAGTCATTAAATCCGTAAAATCTCGGTAGCCAGGCCGCTCCTCTTTGCCGGCTATTAATCCAATTCCTTGAATAGAACTTTGCTCAACCCATTCCTCTAAATCTTGATCAGGAATGCTTAAACCTAAGATAATGGGATATTGAGCGGACCATATTTCTACTTGGTTTTCAAAACCGAGTAAGGAATCCTCAGAGTCACCTACCAACAAAAAATAATCCACATAAGGTCGAGCTGCCGCAAATAATGCTGGTAAATTATCTGAATCAAGATTAACTCTTAAGATTTTGGGTAATGTAATTTGCTTGATTTTCTCTAAGTTAGTCGATGAACTAATCTCTAAAACATCAGGTTGAAATGCCTCGCAGAGCGCAATAATTTGATCTTCTGAGCAATTAAAAGCCTCGCCTACGATCTGAATCCCTGAAAGCCAATTTCGAATTTCATTGAATTTATCCACAGGAACATCTGTCATTGAAAATCCTAACCATTCCACACCCATCCCTGCACAATACCGCGCATCCGACAAATTCTCAATCGCAGAAACCTTAACCTTTGTCTTTAGCATAAATCAATCCAAAAATAAAAACAAAACTAATCTTTAAGGTTCTAAATAGCAAAATTGTTCGCCAATTGGCCAAATTAATCTTAAATTGCACAAAATTTCGTCAGGCCTTGAACCTGAGCAGCAAATATGGAAACAAAAGGACGCGTATTAGTCGCCATGAGTGGCGGTATTGACAGCTCGGTCGCAGCTGTTTTATTACATGAACAAGGATATGAAGTGATCGGCATGACCATGAAAACATGGGACTATGCGAGCTCTGGTGGTACAAAAAAAGAAACTGGTTGCTGCTCACTTGATTCAATCAATGATGCTCGACATATAGCCGTATCATTAGGATTCCCCCATTATATATTAGATATCCGTGAAGAATTTGGTGATTCTGTCATTGACTATTTCACCAATGAATACGTAGAAGGTCGAACACCCAATCCATGTGTGATGTGCAATACACATATCAAATGGGATGCATTGTTGAAGCGCGCAGACCAATTAGGATGCGAATTCATCGCGACAGGACATTACGCACAAATTAGAGAAGAAAATAATCGATTTATCATATCAAAAGGTGTGGACGTATTAAAAGACCAAAGCTATGTGCTTTGGGGAGTTTCCCAATCCTCACTCGCCCGAACCATTCTTCCTCTAGGTCATTTAACGAAAGCCAAAATTCGTGAAATGGCCACAGAGCGGGGCTTTGTTGACCTAGTCAATAAATCAGAAAGCTATGAAATCTGTTTTGTTCCCGACAATGATTACCGGGGCTTTCTAAAGCGCAGAATTCCTGAACTGGAAGAGCAAGTGAAAGGAGGAAATTTTATTGACACAGAAGGTAAAGTCATTGGTTCTCACGAGGGTTATCCATTTTATACGGTAGGCCAAAGAAAGGGTTTAGGAAAGGCTTTTGGTTATCCAGCCTTCGTTACGGAAATTAAAAAAGAGACGAATGAAGTGGTAATTGGTAAGTTAGAAGATTTGAATAGAACGGGCATGTATGTGGGCCAATTGAACCTTCAAAAATATGACTCAATCCCAGTAGAAGGCTTAGAAACGGTAACAAAAGTTAGGTACAAAGACGCAGGAACTGCGGCATTTATTGAAGGAATAAACGGGAAAATCAAAGTAGAATTCCATGAAGATGTCAGTGGAATCGCACCAGGCCAAGCAGCTGTATTTTATGAGGGGGATGATGTAGTCGGTGGGGGTTGGATTCTTAAATCCTTCCAAAAAGGAAGTGTTTTCGAAAATATCCAATCGTTTATTTAACCCGAATCTTCAAACGAGGCATTTGGATTACTTCCATATCAAAAATCCGTGATCCGTCAATCTTAAACCTTAATGCTGTTTGATCATCATGAAATCCATGTTGGCCCGCCGCCCCCGGATTTAAAAACAGCATATTATTACGTTTCAAATCTCTTTTGACCTGCAGTATATGGGAATGTCCACACACAAAAATATGAGGAATTCCCATGGCAAAAGTTTCTAATGCATCAGGTTTGTAGGAAGAAGGTGCACCGGCAATATGCGTCATGGCAACTTTTACGTCTTCGCACATAAACCGAGTGATTTTAGGAAACATATTCCGGATCGTGCGATCATCTATGTTCCCATAAACGCCATAAACGGGTTTCCCAAAACTCATTAATGTATCTGCAATCGCCACAGAACCCCAATCCCCTCCATGCCAAATTTGATCGCAAAACTCGATATGCTCTTCAAGTCGTGCATCTAAATAACTATGAGTATCTGAAAGGAGTAAAATCTTTTGCATTTATTCTGCAGATTTTGTTTTTAGTGAGATCAATAAATTTTCCTTAATTAGGTTATTGGATGACCATATCACCTTCTCTTTGGTATATTTCTGTTTCAATGCCTCTGAAATTTCAGGAGCAGACATCACCCAAGCAGGCGATCCGGCATCCTTATAAGCAGAATACCAAAAACTAGCCACTCGATTAGACGCTAAAAGCATTCTTTTTTCAATGGATGCACCTAATCGATTGCCATATGCTTTTATAAAGTCTTTGGTGTAATACTGTAATTTACGCCCGCCTCGCTCTACTTCCATGAATGCTTTTGCTTCTCCCATCTCGGCCCGAATGGCTAATTCAGTTTTATAAACTTCAGGAAGCATGTCATGTGATTCCAATAAAATTTGAAAGATAAAATCTTGAGGATTCTTTATGTAGGTGACCTCAGGTACCTGATTAAATTGATAATTTCTTAAAAATTCTTCAGGCACTAAACTTTCCCACAAAACATGAATTCCTTTTTGGTTGGTATATTGTCCATCGTGATTTTTCGTAGTATGTAATGGAACATGCGAATCAGCCACATAATGGCCTAAATCAGCTGCATAAAACAACACAGAATCTTTTAAATTATGTTGGAATGAATAAACCAATCGTTTATAAACTCGGTTTACCTCCCACGGCACAATCCCTTCATTTTTCAAACTATCTAAGGTATATTTCTTAACGGCTGCAGAAAAATCATGAGGAATACTTGTTCGATAGTTAGGTCCAAAAACATCGGCATCCATGTCTAAATAATGTTTTGGGTCCTCTGACTTATCGTCACGTCTACGGACATCAGGTCGAATCGAGTGGGTCACCAAATAATCTTGGTTTGCATAAAAAAACAAACCCAATTCTGCTGGCAACGTATAAATAGAAACTTGCTGCAATGATTTATGAGAGAGAAATCCCCAAGATGAGATCAAAATAGATATACAGGCAAGAATTGAAAATTTAACTAATGTTCTCTTTAGCATGGTTGATGTAATAAGAAGGTGATTGACCAAATTGTTTTTTAAAGACGCGTGTAAAATAGGCTGGATCATTAAATCCAACTTTATAGGCAATTTCTGAAACATTAAATTGGGTTGTCTCCATAAACACTAAGGCTTGTTGGAGCCTAATGGAACGTATGAATTCATTCCCTGCCAAAGAAGTAAGGTTTTTTAACTTCCGATATAGCTGCATTTTACTCATGTCCAGCCCATTTTCTAGATCTACCACATCAAAATTAGAATCAGCGATATTTTCTAAAATTAAGGCAGTTGCCTTTTGTAAAAACTCATCTTGAAATTCCGGTAATTTACCTTCTGTTAATTCTTTCTGAACTAATTGTTTCTGCCAATTTTTTCTAGCTCTTTCTTTTGCTTCCAATAACTTATTAACCCTAATCTCAAGTAAATCCGCGTTAAATGGCTTACTCACATAATCATCAGCTCCGGACTGCATCCCTTCAATTTGACTATCTTGAGAACTTTTGGAAGTTAAAATGATGATCGGAATATGATTTGTTTTGGGATTACTACGAAGTGCCCGACAAAGATTTATTCCGCTCATGCCAGGCATCATCCAATCGGTAATGACCACATCTGGTAAAAACTTTAGTGCTAATTCCAACGCTTCTTCTCCCCTTTCGGACTCCACAATTTGAAAACGATTCGAAAATATATCGGCAACAAATTTTCTTAGTTCCGTATGATCATCAACAATCAATAAAATTTGTTTTTCATGTTCTATTGAGTCTAATTTTTGAATCACGGGATTATTAGAAACAATCTTTTCCAATAAATTTTCATGTTGGTGAATCCATGAAGGATCGAATGCGTCAACTTGAACTGGAAAATTAATCGAAAAGTCACTTCCTTCACCCAATTTGCTATTAACCTCTATTTGACCCAGATGCAACTCAATCAATTCTTTGCAAAGTGACAAACCGACGCCCGTTCCAGCTCTATTCATCGATTCAGGCACTTGGTAAAAACGATCAAAAATATGATTTAGATGTTCTGATGCGATTCCTTTACCAGTATCTAGCACTTGGATTCGAACGGATTTGACTATCTTTTTTCCTGCTTGAAGATCATGAATAAGAGTCAAGGAAACGCCTATTTTCCCTTCTTCTGACGTATGTTTAAAAGCGTTAGACAAAAGATTTGACACACATTTTTCAATGATATCAGAATCATAATAAACAAATAGATCATTTTGTGGAGGTTTCCACATCAAATTGATTTGCTTTTGTTGCGCATAATTTTCAAAGCCCAAAATAATACTAGATAATTGAAGGATTAAATCATGTTTTGCGATAGAAGGCTGCTGTTTTCCTGACTCAATTTTGGATAGATCTAACAGTTGGTTAATCAATCGCAAAAGCTTTTGAGCATTTTGATGTATGGAAGACATCCGAGTATTTTGTTCCTCGTTTAATCCCTTATTTTTAAGAAAATAACGTTCAATGGGGCTAATAATGAGGGTTAATGGAGTCCTAAGCTCATGAGAAATATTGGTAAAAAAATGCGTTTTTACTTGCTCGAGCTCTTGAATACGTTCCTTTTCAATTTCTTTCAAACGTATATCTGTCTTGAATGATTCTCGGATCTTTATTTCACGAATAAATCCATAAACAATGGCTGAAGCAGAAACAAAATAGATGAGGAAGGCCCACCAAGTGCGATACCAAGGGGGCAAAACAGTGATTTTTAACTCAAATGGATTTTCGGCCCAAATACCGTCTGAATTTGAAGCCTTAACTTTAAAGGTATATTCCCCAGGACTTAAATTCGTATAAGAAGCGGATCTTTGAGTACCCACATAATTCCAATCTTTTTCAAATCCCTCTAAATAATAGGCATATCGGTTATTTTTAGGTCTTTGATATTCTAAAGCCACAAAGTCAAAGCTAAATACCGATTGCTCTGGCTGAAGAATTAAATGCTTGGTAAATAAAATATCTTGATCTAAGGGAGAGTTCTCCGCTCCCACTTGTACAGGTTTATTGAAGATTTTCAGATTGGTTATAAAGACGTTTGGGACATCCATACGAGAACGCAAACTATCTGACTTAATGTAATTCAATCCATTAATACCTCCAAAAAACAACCAATCTTGATCGTTTTTATCGAAAGCATTAATTAAAAATTCTTTTCCTTGTAGGCCATCCACATCATCAAAATTGATGCATTTGAAAGTCTTTGGATCCATTTTCGAGATCCCACCATTGGTCGTCAACCATAAATTTCCTTTTTTATCTTCCACCATTCCCCTCAAGGTATTACTAACTAGTCCATCAGCGACCGTAAAAACCTTAAATGTATTTCCAGGACCTTGGTATAAATTCAATCCACCTCCATTAGTCAGGACCCAGATTCGATTTTTTCGGTCTTGGTGAATATAAGTCACATGGTTATATCTCAAAGAAGAAGTGGAAATTCCCTTTTCCCAATGAGCCACTTTTTTTGTTTTCAAATCATACACGAATAATCCACTCGCCGTAGTTCCAATCCATAAACGATTATTTCCCTCCATCATTAACGTGGAGATCGTTTTATTTTCAAACAATTTTCGATTTAATTCCGTGTAAGGAATTTCATATTTTTTAGAAATCAAATCAAAGGCCATTAAACCATTTCCTGAAGTCCCTAGCAACAACTTTTGCCCCTTCTTAAGGATACTAGAAAATTTTATGGTCGCAACATTTGAAACAATTCCTTTTGGGACTGGATATGAAATCATTTTTCGGTTAGACATCATATTGAAAAGGCCTTTCCCCCAAACACCAATCCACAAAGTACCTAATGAGTCTGTTTCTAATAAGTTAACATCAAAAATATCAGGTGAATTAAGGCGATTGATATCTGCATTGTTGACCACATGTTCAACGATTCCAGATTTATAATTTAAATAGGATAAACCTACATTACTGCCTATCCACACTCCTTGATTTGAATTTGCCCTAAGTGCGGTGACTTTATTACTCAATAAGCCTAAAAACGTATTGGGTTTATATCTTAATAAAGAGAATCGAGATTTTTGGTGAAAATCGATATTTAAACCAGCTTCCCAAGTCCCAATCCAAGTATTTAAATTTGAGTCAGTAAATAAACTGGTCACCGAATATGAGCTAATGCCAAATTCAGGATCTGGATTAGACACCACTTGGCGAAATTTTGAAAAATTCTCGCCTTCACAAATATAAATGCCGTTATCCGTTCCAATCCAAATGTTTTTAGATCCATCCCTACTTATGCTCGTCACGATATTTTGGCGAGAGGAAAGAGAAGACCGATTATAAAAAACGGAAGTGAATTTTTGATTTTGATGATCAAAGCGAAATAATCCTCGGCCTTCTGTGCCGACTAATATATCCCCATTTTTTGCTTCAAATAAAGCCCGAATACGAAATTCGTTGGCCGGACCCTTTTGACCAAAATTAAACGGCAAATAAGAACGATTGCCCAAAACTGAAATCAAATACCCAGTTCTTGTACCAATCCAAAGCGACCCCGTTGAATGCCTGAAAAACCGAACCGCATCTTTAATGAGTGGCGTTTCAAAATCTGACTCTTCTTTAATCAATACATTCTTTTTAGAATCTATTGTGATAAAACCCATACCTAAAGCGGCCACACCTATCTTATGATTTCCTAAATTAACGATCGATGGAATAATAACAGATGAAATATCTTCCCCTGAAGGCCCACGCGGAAATCGAATCACTGAACCGGTTTTTAAATTTATTTTATTTAATCCCGCATTTCGAGTTCCTACCCATAAATTACCTTCATCGTCTTCGCAAACAGTCGAGATATCACTTCCACTTAAAGTCTTGTTATTGCTTGGATCATTTCTGAAAACCGTAAACGAATACCCATCATAGCGATTCAAGCCATCAGCGGTTGCAAACCACAAAAAGCCTTTTTTGTCCTGAATGATTTTATTGATGGTACTTTGAGATAAACCAGAAGCGGTGGTCAACCTTTCATAGCGTGTCGACTTTTGAGCCCACAAAAAAAAGGGGTCAAAAATAAGCAAGCCAAGAAACATGTATACGATTCGAATGGACACTATAAACGGCCTTAAAATGAAAGTCTAAAATTAGAAAATTAAAAGGAAATTAATTTGAATTTAAAGTTTAAGGGCAAGAAATAGGAAAATTTAGAAATGCAAAAAATGTATTAAAACCATTTAAATAACATCATAATTAAGCTTAGGCTATGTTTTTGCAACTTCAGTCCACAAAAATGAAAGATTTGTCCAATAAACTCTAGGCTTAGTCGTGTAAATTTGACATCATAAAATAAAACAAAAAATTTTTATTTTTTTT
>CAIZMB010000143.1 GCA_903933935.1 uncultured Cytophagaceae bacterium | reverse complement strand
CATTATCCCTAAAACAAACACAGCTGGCGCAATTGACGCGGGCGTTCCAGCATTTATTGAATTGATGTTGAAGGACTGTTACAAGGCTCCCGAACATGCTAGTTTCTTAAAGGGCGTGAATGATTTAATGAAAGCTAAATTTTTGTCGCAAAATCATGATGGCCAAGTGGCTGTATTGACACTTTTGGAATCTAATACAAAGGACATGATGCGGTCTTACCAACAACGTAGAATGAAGGTGGGTGATAACGTAGACAAGGAAACGTTGGAAGGTGCAAATGGCGTTCCATTTTGGCGTTTGATCAAAGAATTGACTCTCTTAGGATATTATACTTCTGAAAAAGGGATAGAGGCTTCATTTGTATACCAGCCTGTTCCCGGGAAATTTGAGGCAACTAAATTAATGCCTGGTCAAAAATCATTTCAATATTAATTTTTAGCATAAGATGAATATAAATATAGATGCCATTAAGGGTCAAACTTTCGATGCAATTGTCGTTGGCTCAGGAATTTCAGGCGGTTGGGCCGCCAAAGAATTAACAGAAAAGGGATTAAAAGTAGCCGTTATTGAGCGTGGTCGTGAGATTAAGCACATAGAAGGATATGAAACTGCGATGAAACACCCTTGGGAATTTGATCACAGAGGCAGACCTACCAACATGGCCGCGGAGGAATATTGGGCGGGTATGCGAACAGGTTATACGCCTAATGAGGAACATCGCTATTTGTTTGAAAATGATAAACAAAATCCATACATCGAGAAGAAAGGTGGGTTTGATTGGATACGTGCTTACCACACAGGCGGAAAATCTCTTTTATGGGGTCGCCATTCCTATCGTTGGAATAAACAAGATTTTGAAGCAAATGCCAAAGATGGCATCGGTACCGACTGGCCAATTCGCTATGAGGATATGGCGCCATGGTATTCCTATGTAGAGAAATTTGCAGGAATTTCAGGCCAAGCAGAAGGATTGGATGTGTTGCCAGATGGAGAGTTCCAACCAGCGATGGCGATGACGGCTCCGGAAGTACATTTTAAGAATGAAGTAAATAAAAAATTAGGCCGTCCTGTTACGTTGGGCCGTGTCGCACATTTAACAAATCCTGGAAAAGTTCACACGGATTTAGGTCGGAGCTCATGTAATTTTAGAAATAAATGTATGCGCGGATGTCCTTACGGAGCCTATTTTAGTTCTTTGTCGGCGACATTACCAGCAGCGATGCGCACAAAACGCTTGACGATGGTGCACAATTCGATTGTCTCTGAAATTATCTATGATGAGGCAACACAAAAAGCGAAAGGCGTACGCGTGATTGATCAAAATACCATGGAAGTTAGAGAGTATTTCGCAAAAATTATTTTTGTGAATGCGGGAGCTATCGGTTCTACCTCTATTTTAATGAATTCAAAGTCAAGCCGTTACCAAAATGGATTAGGAAATGATAGTGACCAATTGGGTCGTAACATCATGGATCATCATTTAAATGTAGGAGCTTCAGCGACTGTCGAAGGATTTGAGAGCGATTACATGTTTGGTAATAGACCTAACAGCCTATACATCCCTCGTTTCCGTAACTGGGGAAAAGACAAGCGTGATTATATCCGTGGATTTGGATATCAGGGTGGAGCCAGTCGTGATGGTTGGGGACGTGGAACAGGAATGGATGGATTTGGAGCAACGTTCAAAGAAAGCTTAACTCATCCTGGAAAATGGAATGTAGGATTTGGTGGATTTGGTGAAATTTTACCTGACCCAAATAATCGTTTCCAATTGAGTAAAACCGTGAAAGATAAATGGGGACTTCCTGTGTTGGAATTTGAAACTTCTTTCGGATCTAACGAATTAAAAATGAGAGAAGATATGATGAATGATGCGGCTGAAATGTTAGAGGCGGCAGGATTTAAAAATGTCAACGCATACAATAGACAAGGAACGCATATTGGATTAGGTATTCATGAAATGGGTACAGCACGTATGGGTACCTCCGTTAAGAATTCTATTGTGAACAAACACAATCAAGTGCATGAAGTTAAAAACGTGTTTATGACGGATGGGGCGGCCATGGCTTCCGCTTCTTGCGTAAATCCATCGTTGACCTACATGGCCATGACTGCACGTGCTGCTGATTTTGCGGTAAGTGAATTAAAGAAGAAAAATTTATAGGTTCGAATGGGCTATTTTAAAGCCTTAATGAGGATCATATAAAAATACAATAGGCCGAAGAAATATCTCTTCGGCCTATTTTTTTGAGTTCAAATTTCTTTGAAAAGATTCGTAGCAGACTATTTTATTTCAGCGATGGATTTGCGCATGATCCGAGTCCAAATCTCATACCCTTTTTCATTAAAATGCAATTTGTCTTCCACATGAAGACTAGGTTGATATTTTCCATCAGCACCTAACAATGCGCTGGTCGTTTCCACAAAATACATATTGGGTTTGGAAGCGCTGTAATTTTTTATTAGCTCATTAGTCTCTTGAATTTTATCCCAAATGGCCCAACGGCGTTCATTGGGAGAAATTGCGATGTAATAAATAGGGGTATTCGGAAACTTCGAACGAAGCATTTTTACGACATATTTATACGTTTCAAGAATTTGTAGTGGGCTTTTATCTTGTTTACTTACTGATAAATCATTGCTTCCCGAGTACATATAAATAGCCTTTAAGGAATGATTAAATGCAATCCTTGGAATGTAATAAGCCATTTCGCTGATATTCGATCCCCCAAATCCATGGTGAATAATTTCAGCCGGAGCTAAATCCTTTTTAATGGTTTTCCATAATCGGATGAATGAGCTGCCCGTAAATAATATAGCATTGGAAGAATAATTTGTTTTTGAATCCTCTAATTCATGTGCTTTTATTTCATTTTCAAAGCGGGTGATTTTTGGCGTTGTTTTCGTTCGATTGACGAGGGCATAAAGCCATTCGCCAACTTCCTCTAGCGAGGAAAGGATGGCGGGCTTATTATTATCTAGCGTGTGACCTAAATTTTCAGATAGTTTGACGCCCGTTGGGACCCCCTGACTTAAGGCTCTTTCAAAAATAATTTGGCTCCCATATTTAAAATTGTGGTAGGCAAAAGAGGAATCAAAAGGAACCGTTTTATCCGCCGTTCCATGGACATTGAATACGGGAACATCCCCGGTATTTAACCAGTTAAAATTGACCATCGCCCCCCAAAAATTAACTACACCATGTATTTTAGACGAAAACCCTTCGTTGCCCGAAGTCCCTTCCATGCTGCCATTTTTTGCCAAATCGATGTAAGCGGGAACTTCTTTTTGATCCAAATAGGCCAAGTGTAACGCGGTCATCGCTCCGGCAGATCCACCAGCAATGTAAATTTTACTTGTATCAATGCCATAGTTTTGTGCATTTTTTCTAAAAAACCGAACGGCTGCTTTCGCATCTTGAACCGCACGAATCATGGCCTCAAAATAGGATACATCTGATTTAGGTTCCGCTATGCCTAATCGGTAATTAATAGAACCTACGACAAAACCTCTATGACTCAGGTTTTCCGAAACCACCCTTGAATATCCTGTTCGTTTGTCGCCATTTACAAAGCCGCCCCCATGGACAAAAACAATTAATGGGCGTTTTTTGAGGGTGTCATTTTTAGGAGAGTAAACATCCAACAAATGCCTTTCATTTTCATTTTTAACATTGACCGATTGGCCATATGGAATGTTCAAAAGGGTATCAATGGATTCAAAAACTATATTTTTATAACGCTTTTGGTCCTGACTAAAACTAGCAATGGAGATCAGTATAAATAATAGGGAGAAGTATATTTTTTTCATAGTGGGAGTAAATTTAATAGAAGTAATTCGAAATAATAGGGGTATTCTTATTTTGTTTTTATTTGGGTATTTTTGTCGTATAATTTTTTCCTTTGAAAAACCGAATCCTTCTTTTTGATACGATTATAGACGGTCATCACCCTGATTATTTAATTCATTTAATTGGATTTTATAGCGGGAATAAGGATGTGGAATTATATGTGTCTACGGACGAAAGTTTCAAATCGCAATTTGATGCCAGGCAGAAAGCAGAGGATAATCTCTGGGGAGATAATGTGATATTTCTGCCTATTCCTACAGATAAATTAAATGCCATCCATTCAAAATCCATTTATTTACGTTCTATCATTGAGTGGAATTTGCTCGTTGAAACAGCTAAGGAAATTAATGCGAGCCGCGTTTTGTTGATGTATTTTGATTATTACCAGATGGGCATTCTGATAGGTAAAAAAGCCCCATGTCCCGTGTCAGCGATCTATTTCAGACCTAATTTTACCGAAAATAACAACGGGGTTTATCCTCAAATTAAAAAGTGGATGCTTTCCAAAGTCTTGAAAAGTGGGCAAATCCAAAACTTATTTTGCTTGGTTCACGCATTAGTCCCCTACCTGAAAGGGCAAAAAACGCAGACTCGAATTATCCCAATTTGCGATCCTATCAAACAGTTTCAAATCTCAAAATCAGAGATCGCCGAGTTTAAAAATACATTCAAGGTCCAAAGGGATAAACAGATATTTTTAAACTTTGGATACCTGGATGACCGAAAAGGAATGGAGGTTTTCATCGATGCATGTTCAACCTTGTCCAAGGAGGCGCTCGCCAAAATTTGTTTATTGCTTGCTGGCCCCGTGCCTGAATATTACGAGAAAATAATAGAAGCTAAACTAGCCCAAGTCCCTGAACTTGAAGTCATTCGCTGCTATGGATATTTACCGGCTCGAGAAGTCCAAATTTGTTTCGAAATAAGTGATGTGGTGCTAATCTTGTACCAAGATTTCCTCAACATGAGCTCGGTTTTGATACGGGCCGCTATGGCAAATATACCCACTTTCGCTACCCAAACAGGGATGATTGGAGAATTGGTTTCTAAACATAATGTGGGTGTTACTGTGGATGCAACTTCCGTCAGCGAGGTGGCGAACGAATTAAACGCAATAATTAACAATGGAATTTCTTATTCTGAAGACAATTTAAAGCAGCTTGCGGAAGAAAATTCATTGAATTCGTTTTTATCAACCATCGATCAGGCCATTCGCTAAAGTGGGATGTATTGGATATGATTTTTCAAGCTCTTTAATAGATTTTTGGTACGTTCGGGTCTTGCATCTGTGATAAATACCTGGCCAAAATGATCCTGTGCCATCATTTCGATTAATCGCTGAATCCTACGATCATCTAATTTGTCGAAAATATCATCGAGCAATAACAAAGGTTTTCTTGGTTTTGCAGCTACTAGTGAATCAAATTGGGCTAATTTCATCGCCACCACAAAACTTTTTTGTTGGCCTTGTGATCCAAACTTTTTAAGCGGAAATCCATTGATTTCAAAAGCAAATTCATCCCGATGAATCCCGATCGTACTTCGCTGCGCAGCTAAATCTTGTTGTTCCCCCGCTTTCAATGTGGCATCGAATTCGCCCGAAATAAAAGTTGATTCCAGCGTGATATTCACCTGTTCCCGATCATCCGATAAGGCCGCATAATGCATTTGGAATTGAGGTAAATAGCCTGCCAAAAATTCAATTCTTGCCCGATGAATTTGCTCTCCTAAAACAACCATGGGCTCATGGTAAATGGCTAATTGCAAAGGATCCACTTGGCCCCTTTCGGCAAACTGTTTTAATAAGATATTTCGTTGCTGAACGACCCGATTATACCTCAATAAATTTTCTAAAAAACCTCGGTCTAACTGCGACATCATCCCATCAAAAAACCGTCGCCGCTCTTCGCTTCCCTCTCGAACTATATCAGTATCATGAGGATCCATTAACACAATAGGGAAATTTCCTATATGATCTGCCAATCGTGGATACGGTTTTTGGTCTCTTAACAATGATTTTTTATGGCCTCTCTGCACGGCACAAGTGATTTGTGTTTCACTTTCAGGAATTCCAGATGCTAGATGTTTTTGGTAGATAAAGCAACCCTGAACCATAAAAAATTCCTTTTCATGCTGAATGCAAAGCGGATCTGCAATGCCTCGTGCACTCTTGGTCATGGATAAAAAATGAATTGCGTCAAGTAGATTCGTTTTTCCAATCCCATTTTCACCCACAATGCAGTTTATTTCTGGGATGAAGTCAAATTGAGCCTCCTCATACGATTTAAATTGCTTGACCTGTAAAGATTTTAGGTACATGAATGAGGATAAAATGGCTTAAACATGTAAAAATAAAGAATTTAATGTGATTTTTTGGAAGGAATCAAGGGAATTTGAATCAATTTTTGGCAGCTACGTTGTTTTGTTTTAATTTCGCATGATTAATAGGACTCGGTATTTTCCAACAGCCCTATTTTAAATGAATCAATATTCGATGGCAAAGAAAGACACACAAGCACCTAAGTATTCCAAAGAGACCTATACCTATTGGTACGAATCAATGCAATTGCAACGTAAGTTTGAAGAGAAATGCGGCCAATTGTATGGAATGCAAAAAATTAAAGGGTTTTGTCACTTATATATAGGCCAAGAAGCTTGTTCTTCAGGGTCTAAATCAGCTTTAATAGAAGGCGATAAATACATCACAGCATACCGTGACCATGGTATCCCATTGGCTTTAGGTACATCTCCTAACGTCATCATGGCGGAACTTTATGGTAAAATCACCGGAGCTTCCAAAGGCAAAGGTGGTTCCATGCACATTTTTGATAAAAGCGTAGGGTTTGTAGGAGGTCATGGAATTGTAGGGGCACAAATACCTTTAGGCGCTGGATTAGCATTTGCAGAAAAATATAAGAAAACAGGAAACCTTTCGGTTTGTTATTTTGGGGATGGTGCGGTTCGTCAAGGAGCCCTGCATGAGACCTTTAACATGGCTATGTTATGGAAATTGCCTGTGATATTTGTGGTTGAAAATAACGGGTATGCCATGGGAACTTCCGTTTCCAGAACTTCCAATGTGACCGATTTATATACGATAGGCGAAGCATACGATATGCCTTCTGAACCGGTGGATGCGATGAATGTCGAGTTGGTTCACGAAGCGGTTTCAAGAGCAGCGGCTCGTGCACGTGCTGGTGAAGGACCTACTTTTTTAGAGTTTAGAACCTACCGTTACCGTGGACATTCAATGTCTGATCCACAAAAATATCGTTCAAAAGACGAGGTGGAATCGTATAAGGATCGTGATCCCATCGAGCAAGTGAAGCATACGATCTTGACAAACAATATTTTATCTCAAGCAGATTTAGATAAAATTGACGAAAAAATTAAGGTGCTCGTTCAAGAGTCTGTGGACTTTGCAGAGGCGTCTCCTTTCCCTGATAAATCAGAGGCTTACAAGGACGTTTATGTAGAAGAGAATTATCCTTTTATCGAGGAATAAAATAAGATGGGTTAGGGCGAAAATCTTAACCCATTTTATTTTAAAGCCATTTTTTCGATGGCATTCATCTCGTCTCTCAATTTAGCAGCTAAAGGGAAGTCCAATTCTCTGGCTGCTTTTTCCATTTCTTTGCGGACGTTTTCCAACTGCTTTCCTAATTCCTTCTTGGACATATATTGAAGCAGCGGATCGGCCACTTGCAAGCGCTCCTCTGGATTGAGTCCATACGATTTTGTAGGCCTTGTCATCCGGTCGGCAATAGAAGTTTGCTCCATAATTTCCTCATGACTGCGCCAAATAGTTTTTGGGGTAATCCCATGCTCTTCATTGTAGGCCATTTGGATGGCTCTCCTCCGATTGGTTTCTGAAATCGCATTGGTCATCGAGCCCGTCATCCGGTCGGCATACATGAGTACTTTTCCGTTTTCATTTCTGGCTGCCCGACCGATCGTTTGAATTAATGATCTTATATCACGCAAGAACCCTTCTTTGTCGGCGTCCATGATGGCGACCAAAGAAACTTCAGGTAAATCTAGGCCCTCTCGAAGTAAGTTGACCCCCACTAATACGTCAAAAACGCCCAACCTTAACTCCCTCAATATCTCCACACGCTCCAGCGATTTGATTTCGGAATGGATATAGCGGCATTTAATTCCCACTCGGTCTAAGTATTTCGATAATTCTTCCGCCATTCGCTTCGTTAAGGTGGTAATCAATACCCGCTCCTGACTTTTTATCCGGCCATGAATCTCGTCTAACAAATCGTCGATTTGATTTTTCGTTGGCCTTACCTCGATCAACGGGTCCAAAAGGCCAGTTGGCCTAATGACTTGTTCCACCACCACACCCTCTGAACGCCTCAACTCATAATCCGAAGGCGTAGCCGAAACAAAAATAGTTTGGCCAATGACATCCTCAAATTCTTGAAAAGTTAAGGGCCGATTGTCCATCGCGGAAGGCAATCTAAATCCATATTCCACCAACGATTCTTTCCTTGATCGATCGCCTCCCCACATCGCTCTGATCTGTGGCATGGTGGCATGGCTTTCGTCGACAACCATCAAGAAATCATCCGGGAAAAAATCTAATAAGCAAAAAGGTCTTTGACCCGGTTTTCGCTGATCAAAATAGCGGGAGTAATTTTCGATGCCAGAGCAATAGCCCAATTCCCGCATCATCTCTAAATCAAATTCCGTCCGCTGCTTAATTCGCTCGGCTTCTGTTAGTCGGCCCTCCTTCCCAAAATAGGAAATTTGCTTGACCAAATCTTCTTGGATAAACGAAATGGCTTGATTCAATGTCTCTCTACCCGTCACAAATAAATTCGCTGGGAAAATAGCAATCAATGTTTCGGTCGAAATTTTCTTTCCGGTCCAAGGATCTATTCGGTGGATTTGCTCAATCTCATCCCCAAAAAAGATGATCCGATACCCGAAATCTGCATAGGCTAAAAATATGTCGACCGTATCTCCTTTTACCCTAAAAGTCCCCCTTAAAAATTCCCCTTCGGTACGCGCATATAAAATTTCTACCAAGCGAAATAAAAACTGATTTCTGGAGATTACTTCGCCGACGCCTATCCGTAAAATCGAATTTCGGTATTCATCGGGATTTCCCATGCCGTAAATGCAGGAGACAGACGCGACAACGATAATGTCTCTTCGGCCGGACATCAACGAAGACGTTGTGGCGAGTCGTAATTTCTCAATTTCTTGATTGATCGATAAATCTTTTTCTATGTAAGTCCCGGTGGAGGCAATAAACGCTTCGGGTTGGTAATAGTCGTAATAGGAGATAAAATATTCGACCGCATTTTCTGGGAAAAAGGACTTGAACTCTCCATACAATTGGGCAGCCAAGGTTTTATTATGGCTTAAAATTAATGTGGGCCTGTTAATTTGCTGAATTACATTGGCAATGGTAAACGTTTTGCCTGATCCCGTGACACCTAGCAAAGTTTGCGCCTGTTCATTATTGGCAATTCCTTCCACTAATTGGCTTATCGCCGAGGGTTGATCGCCGGTAGGACTGTAAGCAGAAGTAAGTTTGAAATCCATGTAAAAATATTTGACGTTAAATTACGGAATTAAAATTTGTTGGGATAGGGATTAACTTTGATTCTAACTATTTTTGATTCAAAATAATTCACGATGGGAAAAAGATTTTTACTAACTGCCGGGATATTGATCTCGATGTCCTTGGCTTGCCAGTCGGCCGAAGAGAAACTTCCTTTAAGCCAACCAGCCCCCACGCCAATAGTTTCAGTGCCCAAGGTCTATACTTTTACGGCAACCCCTATTTGGGCAGATGAATTTGACACACCGGGATTACCGGATTCGAAAATTTGGTCTTATGATGTCGGAGGATCTGGTTGGGGCAACAATGAGCTGCAATATTACACGGAAGCCGACAAAGATAATGTGCATATCGAAAATGGATTGCTAACGATTGAAGCCAAAAAAGAAAATTTTGGAGGGAAAAATTATACTTCAGCTCGCATTGTTTCAAAAGGCAAAAACGATTTTTTATATGGCAAAGTAGAGGTGCGCGCAAAAGTTCCTGTGGGACGGGGCAATTGGCCAGCGATTTGGACCTTGGCGAGTCAGTCGGATTATGGTGGACAGTATTGGCCGGACAATGGGGAGATTGATATTTTGGAGCATGTGGGTTTTGACCCGACCGTCATGCATTTTTCGGTTCATACAAAAGCGTTTAACCATGTGATCGGAACGCAGAAAACATCAACCACTAAAGTGGATGATTTTGATACCGCTTTTCATGTGTATTCGATTGAGTGGACTCCCAAAACGATCCAAGCTTATATTGATGGGAAACAATACTTCTATTTTGAGAATTCGGGCAAAGGTTGGGAAGAGTGGCCATTTGACAAAAAGCAACACATCTTATTGAATTTAGCAATAGGAGGAAATTGGGGTGGCCAAAAGGGGGTTGACGATTCGATCTTCCCTAATAAATTTGTCATTGATTATGTCCGTGTTTACGGCTTAAATCCATAAATTATGAGATACCCACAGGCGGCTGAGGCCTTTGATCGATTGCTTTGTATGATGGATGATTTGAGAGAAAAATGCCCTTGGGATAAAAAGCAAACGATGGATACGTTGCGTCATTTGACGATCGAGGAAACGTATGAATTATCTGAGGCGGTGCTTCAAGGCGATTTAAATGAAGTCAAGAAAGAGGTAGGTGACTTATTTTTGCATTTGGTTTTCTATGCAAAAATTGGCTCTGAACAGGGTGCTTTTGACGTGACAGATTCGTTAAATTCCTTATGTGAAAAATTGATTTCGCGCCATCCTCATATTTATGGGGATGTGGTGGCTGATACCGAGGAGCAGGTGAAAGCTAATTGGGAAACGTTAAAATTAAAGGAGGGGAATAAATCCGTTTTAGGGGGTGTCCCAAATTCCCTGCCGGCTTTAGTTAAGGCCATGCGGATTCAGGAAAAAGCGCGGGGTGCGGGATTTGATTGGGAGGAAAAAGAGCAAGTGTGGGAAAAAGTGGAGGAGGAATTAGGGGAATTTAAGGAAACCTTTGTGGGGAAAGATTTAACTGATGAGGATCGAATAGAAGCGGAAGGGGAACTGGGTGATCTTATGTTTAGCTTGGTTAATTTTGCTCGGTTTATCGACTTAAATCCGGAAACGGCGGTGGAACGAACCAATCGAAAATTTATTAAACGTTTTCAGCATCTTGAAAAAAGAGCCGCAGAAATAGGAAAAGCTTTGTCGGAAATGACCTTAGCTGAGATGGATGTGTATTGGGAGGAGGCAAAAAAATTATAAAATAGGTTTAAGGGATTTCATATTCCCTTAAACCTATTCATTGATTATTGAACGTAAAACTTGTAATTAGTTTTAGTTGTATAATGGTTTCCGGGTCTCAACACAGTGCTCGGGAAGCTTGGTTGGTTCGGAGAATCTGGATAGTGCTGGGTCTCCAGACAGAAACCGGCTCTTTTGCCATAAACAGCATCATTTTTTCCTTTTAAGTGCCCGTCCAGAAAGTTGCCCGTATAGAATTGAACTCCAGGTTCGGTCGTAGACGCTTCTAAGGTACGGCCAGATACAGGATCATGTGCAATGGCCACCACTGCAAATTTTCCCATAGGTTTATCAAAAGCAAAACAATGGTCGTATCCTCCACCACGTTTTATCTGCTCATTGTCTGTTTGATCAATTCTGCTCCCGATCACTTGGGGCGTTAAAAAATCGAATGGCGTTCCTGCTACTGGGATTAATTCACCGGTTGGGATTAATTGATTATCCACGGCAACTAGCTTCGGGGCATTTAATTGCATGGTATGAGCCAATATATTTCTTTTGCCATTTCCGCTCAAGTTAAAATAACTATGGTTACAGAGGTTGATCACCGTAGCTTTATCGGTCGTCGCAGAAAATTCAATCGACAATTCATTTTTAGCTGTTAAGATATATGACAAATGAACGGTTAGGTTTCCAGGAAACCCTTCTTCCATATCTTTTGATATATATTTTAAAACAAGTTTAGGGCCTTCTGCCGTTTCGCCTGATGAAATCACCTGCCAAACTACTTTATCAAATCCCTTTAAACCTCCGTGTAGTGCATTCCCATTATTGTTAAGCGCTAATTGGTACCCAACGCCATCCAGGGTAAATTTTCCTTTGGCAATTCTGTTTCCATAACGCCCTACGGTTGCGCCAAAAAAGGGCGTGTCCTTGATGTATTCATCTAACGTTTCAAAACCTAATACCACATCTTCGACGGTACCATTTTTATCGGGAGTTAAAATTTTAGTAATGATGCCTCCATAGTTCATGATTTGCACTTCCATTCCAGAAGCATTTTTCATGGTAAATAGATTTACGGACTCTCCTGAAGGGGTTTTGCCAAAGGGTTTGGACGAAATTGATGCCATGGGTTTATTTGAATTTTGTGAAAAACTAAGGAAAGAAAAATGAATGAGGGCTGTTAGTAAGCCCAAAAGATTGATTTTTTTCATGTTTGATAGGTCTTGAGAATTCGAATTTAAAGAAATTCATTGAATTTGAAATATTTTTATTTATCTTTGCACCCCGATTTAAAATTTAATTACACACTTAAGTTCAGCATGTTAGCCCGGCGTGTTGATGTATCCAGGGCAAAAAATTTATGTCAAAACAACCAAAAGATTTCGACTGGGATTTAGTTGAAGGTAAAGGATTCGGTGGCAGTTATGCGGCTGATGTTAAAGAAAAAATGGAGGCTGCTATTGAGGCAACCTTAAACTCGGTTACTGAAAAAGAGGTAGTGAAGGGGGTCGTAGTGAGTAAAACAGACCGTGAAGTAATTATCAACATTGGATTTAAATCTGATGGTTTAGTATCTGCTTCTGAATTCCGCGATATGCCGGATTTGAAGCCAGGAGATGAAGTGGAAGTATACATTGAAAACCAAGAAGATGCGAATGGCCAATTAACATTGTCTCGCAAATTGGCGAAAGTGATGAGTGCTTGGACGAACATTGAGAAGGCTTTAGAAGAAGATATTATCATCAATGGATTTGTTAAGCGCCGTACAAAAGGTGGTTTAATTGTCGATATTTTTGGAATTGAGGCATTCTTGCCAGGTTCTCAAATTGACGTTAAGCCTATCCGTGATTTCGATATTTTTGTAGGTAAAAATATGGAGGTTAAGGTAGTTAAGATTAATCATACAAATGACAACGTAGTTGTTTCTCATAAAGTATTAATTGAAAAAGATCTTGAAGCTCAACGTCAGACTATTTTGACGAATTTAGATAAGGGTCAAGTATTAGAAGGTGTGATCAAAAACATGACTAATTTCGGTGTGTTCATCGATTTAGGTGGTGTTGATGGTTTACTTCACATTACTGATATTTCATGGGGCCGCATAAATCATCCACAAGAAGTATTGAAATTGGATCAAAAAATCCAAGTGGTTGTATTGGATTTCGATGAAAACAAAAAACGTATCTCTTTAGGTATGAAGCAATTACAAGCGCACCCTTGGGAGGCTTTAGCTGCTGAAACAGAAGTAGGTTCGAAAGTGAAAGGTAAAATTGTTAATGTGGCCGATTACGGTGCATTCTTAGAAGTTCTTCCTGGCGTTGAAGGTTTAATTCACGTTTCTGAAATGTCATGGTCTCAACATTTACGCAATCCACAGGATTTCTTGAAAGTTGGCGATGAAATGGAAGCTGTTGTTTTAACTTTAGATCGTGCTGAGCGCAAGATGTCATTAGGCGTTAAGCAATTGACAGAAGATCCTTGGAACAAGACAGATTTATTAGCTAAATATGCCATCGGTACTAAACATAAAGGAACAGTTCGTAACCTAACGAATTTTGGTTTATTCCTTGAATTAGAAGAAGGTATTGACGGATTAGTTCACGTGTCTGATTTATCTTGGACTAAAAAAATCAAGCATCCATCTGAATTTGTTAAAGTAGGTGATGCTTTAGATGTAGTTGTTATTGAATTAGACGCTGAAAATCGTCGTTTGGCTTTAGGACATAAGCAATTAGAAGAAAACCCTTGGGATACTTTTGAAAGCGTATTTACCTTAGGATCGGTTCAAAAAGCAACCATCATTTCTAAGACAGATAAAATGGCTGTGTTAGAATTGCCTTACGGAATTGAAGGTTTAGCTCCTTTGAAGCAATTAGTTAAGGCTGATGAGTCTGTGGCTGAAGTGGGAGAGGCATTGGATTTCGTAGTCATTGAATTCCAAAAAGAAGATCGTAAGATTATTCTTTCTCACACAAGAACGTTTACGGAAGCTACGGCTGAAGAAGTAGCAGCTGCTACGGCTAAACCAGAGAAAAAGAAAACGACTAAAGCAGCAGCTGACAAACCAGCAGCTTCTACAGCTGAGAAATCGACGATGGGTGATATCGGTGCATTATCTGCTTTAAAAGAGCAAATGGAAGGCGCTGAAAGAGCTCAAGCGATTAAAAAATTAGAGAAAAAATCTAAGAAAGCTGAGTAATCTTTTGAAATAAGAGGTAGAAAAAAGGGGAGGCGAAAGCTTCCCCTTTTTCGTTTACGGTAGGTCCTAGTAAAATAAAATATATCTCATTCGGTTTGCTTTTTGCCAATTATTTTTCAATTTTACTAAATCATGTGGTTTTGTTTGTCTGCTATATTTGGATTAATAAAATCATCTTACCCGATTTATCTAACCTAAATAACGATTATTATGAGTAATGATTCAAGGCGAAACTTTATCAAAAATGCTTCAGTAGCCGCCGCAAGTTTTTACATTGTCCCTCGCCACGTGTTGGGCAAAGGTTTTACAGCTCCTTCCGATAAATTAAACATCATGGGAATTGGTGCGGGCGGTAAAGGATATAGCGACATCATGAGCTCTTTCAATAAAGGAGCAGAAAACATCGTAGCTTTGGTGGATGTTGATGATCGTCAGTCAGCAAAAGCCCGCAAGGAGCTTCCAAATGCTAAATATTACAAGGATTTTCGCAAAGCTTTAGAGACAGAAGGAAACAATGTAGATGCCGTTATTGTATCTACTCCTGACCATACACATACTACGATAGCCATGGCTGCCATGAATCGTGGAAAACACGTGTACGTTCAAAAGCCTTTGACGCACGATATTTTTGAGGCCAGAATGATGACCGAAAAAGCGCGCGAAATGAAAGTGGTGACTCAAATGGGAAATCAAGGTTCATCAGGAGACGGGGTACGTCAAATGATGGAATGGTTTGACGCTGGGGTTATCGGAAAAGTTCATACCGTACAAGTTTGGACAAACCGTCCAGTTTGGCCTCAAGGAATTACCTATCCAGCTGCTGGCTCACCTGCACCCCAAGAGTTAGATTGGGACCTTTGGTTAGGACCTGCTAAATATAGAGAATACAATCCAGCCCTTTTGCCATTTAAGTGGAGAGGTTGGTGGGATTATGGTACCGGTGCCTTAGGAGACATGGGTTGCCACCTATTAGATCCTCCATTTAAAGTATTGGGAATTCGCGATGCCTTAACGGTGGAGTGTTCCGTAGGATCCGTATTCTTACAAGATTGGGTTCCTGAGTGGATTCCTGAAGGATGTCCACCATCATCGATGACGACTTTACGCTATGCGCCTTCAGCTAGAAATAAATCAGCGGTTACGTTAACTTGGTTCGACGGAGGACTTCGCGCTCCACATCCAGAAGGAATTCCGGCGAGTGAAGTGATCGGTGATCCAGATGGTACGAATGGTGTAATTTTAATTGGTACCAAAGGCATCATGACTTGTGGAACTTATGGAATGTATCCAAAGGTTTTCAAAAATGGAAAGCAAGTACCAGAAGCGGAATTGCCAAGCAAAATTACCTACGCTCGTGTAGCTAATGGACCTGCAGGCCACCAAACTCAATGGGTTGAGGCTTGTAAAGCAGGATTTGGTAAAATGGAAGTTAGTTCTGGATTTGATTATTCAGGACCCTTTACAGAATCAGTATTGATGGGAAATATTGCCATTCGTACGTACATGCTTCGCGAAGGCGAGGGTAGAACGGCTAAATATATTGGTCGTCAGCAGCTCAATTGGGATGCCGCGAATATGAAGATTACAAACTTTGAGGCAGCTAACCAATTTGTTAAGCGCGAATATCGTGCGGGTTGGAAGCTTGATGAGAAGAAATAATACATTATAACATTATATTTTATACAAAAAGACGGGAATCCTTTCCCGTCTTTTTATTTTTACAAAAATAATAAAGTTTATGCTGCCAACATTTGAACGTAATTTATCTGCTCAAGAAGTTTTTGCGAACGTAGAAACCTACATTTCTGAATTAGGATACCAAGTGATTTCCAAAGATTTTTCCAGACCCTGGGGAGGATTTTTCGTATTGGACGAATCACAGGCAGCTAAGTTCGCGGCTCAGTTTTTCCCAAATTTGAGTATGGACACGATTCAAATCACTAATAAATTAAGTCCTAAGTTTTTAATTGTCGCTCCTGAAAAACGCCTTTCATGGCAATACCATTTTAGAAGAGCTGAAATTTGGACGGTCATTTCTGGGCCGGTCGGGATAGCTATTTCAGATACAGATGAACAGGGCTCCGTAGGTTCTTATGATGCCGGGGATTTTATTAAACTCCAACAAGGGGAACGGCACCGATTAATCGGTTTAGAGCACTGGGGAGTGGTGGCGGAAATATGGCAACATACCGATGAGAGCCAACCTTCAGACGAATCA
The DNA here is from genome assembly GCA_903933935.1 of uncultured Cytophagaceae bacterium. Taxonomy (GTDB): domain Bacteria; phylum Bacteroidota; class Bacteroidia; order Cytophagales; family Spirosomataceae; genus Aquirufa. Next base: position 579 of record CAIZMB010000143.1, on the reverse strand, counting down.
GATATCGTCCGTTTGCAAGATGATTTTGGCCGTTAGTCAAAATTAACGGTTCGCTAATCTAAAAATAATACAAGAAAACTTTGTAGTCTTCAAAAGTTTCCATAGTTTTGCATCTCAATTATCCATTGAGTTTAGCAAATGAAATCGCGTATTCTAATTAAAGGAACTGAATTATTCTTTCGTTACGGAGTAAAGACCGTTACGATGGACGCGATTGCGAACGAATTAGGGATTTCGAAAAAAACGATATATCAACATTTTCCCGATAAGGATTCGATGGTATATGAAGTGGTTAAAGCGTTCACTGAAGAAGATTTAGCCAAATGGAAAGAGCTCGATAGGCTTTATTCTAATGTCATTGAAAAGATGTTCAAGTCTTTCGAGATGACCAAGGATTTAATCACCCAAATGAATCCTCGACTTTTATATGAGATTCAAAAGTATTTCCCAAATGCCTTTACCCTTTTCGTAGAGCATAGCGAAAAATGTATCAACGAAAATCTGATTGCTGACTTTAAGAAAGGTGCACAATTTGGGTATTTTAGAAATGATATCGATTTCGAATTATTAGCGCGCTTG
>CAIZMB010000142.1 GCA_903933935.1 uncultured Cytophagaceae bacterium | reverse complement strand
GGCTTTAATTTCCAATCCGGCTTACAACTGCCCATAAGAATCACCAATAGCATCAAACTAAATAATCGAATCATTTTTTTATACTTATTTATCAGTAGTAAAATTAAAATAAAAAAGGGAACCGAAGTTCCCTCTTTTATCAAAAATAGCATCTTGATTTATGCATGATTTACTTTCTTTCCTAAGAAATATAAACCAATAAAAGCAACGATTAAGATCGCTGGGAAAATCAACATATTTGACAAAGTTGCTTGGCCTGCAGCTAAATCAGCAGCATCACCTACTAAACCATTACCTAGGGCAACTTCTTTGTTTTTATCAATCCAGCCACCGATGATCGGTTGGAACATAGATGAAGAAAACATTCCAATTCCACCTAAAATTGAAAGTCCTAAAGCTCCCGTTTGAGGCATTGTCTCGCCTACAAAACCAAGCATGTTTGGCCAGAAATAACAGATTCCTAACGCATAGAAAACAGCAGCTACATATAACATAGAACCGTCCATTGTGCTCATCATGTAGATACCAATCACACCAAATACAGCTGAACCTAATAAAACTCCAACGGTATTTAATTGCTTAATGATAGGTCCTGCAAAGTAACGGCCAACTGCCATTAAACCAGTAACCAATGCTAATATCAACATAGGACTAGCACCTGCTTTAGCCAAAATAGGACCAACCCATTGCTGAGGACCGAACTCGGAAATTGCAGTCAAAGCCATACAAGCAGCCATAAATAAATACAAAGGATTTAACATCGCCTTGAAATTATCTAACGTAGTGTTTTCAGCAATACGAGGCTTAGGGAAAGTTTGACCAAAGAATAAATAAGCATATATAACAGTAGGGATAATAATTACCCATACTTGAGTTTGCCATGCCATTCCTGAATCCGTCATAAATTTAGAAATCAAAGAACCGATAACAATTCCTCCTGGAAACCACATATGGAAACGATTCAACTTACTATTGAAATCTAGTCCAGAATAAGAATCTGCAATCATAGGATTACAAGCCGCTTCCGTACATCCATTTCCTAATCCGATCAATAAAGTAGAAATTAATAAAGTGTTGTAATCAACAGCATAAATTGTCATCAAAATACCAACTGCATGAGCAATTAAAGCAATTTGCATAATCAATTTTGGACCAATGGCAGAGTAGAATACACCGCCTAAAATCATAGAAATTGGAAAACCTAGGAACCACATTTGGTTAATGTGACCTAATTGCTCATTAGATAAACTTAATTCAGTTCCCAATTGGGGTAAAATACCTGCACGAATACTAAATGAAAAGGCAGTCGTGATAAGTGCAAAGCAACTTGCCAAGAATAGGCGATTTGCATTAATGGATTGACTCATAGTTGTTTGGATTTAGTTAAAGGTTTAAAAAATAGGTTTTCTTTAAAAAATTAAAAATGAAATAGAAAAAATTATGTCAAAAAAACAAAAAGATTTTCATTTTTTATTAAAAAATTCTCATTTTTTTTATAAAATTCAGTAAATTCAAACTCTAATTATGGGCAATTTGATGAAATTAAGCCCTATTTTTGTGTAATTATATATCTATTTTTAATTATGATACAAGGTGGTACTTCTACGCAGGCAAAAAGCCGACAAGGTAGAAAAATTAAGATGGGGATGATCGGTGGAAGTTTAGAGGCATTCATAGGTGCTGTTCACCGTCGGGGTGCTCAATTAGACGGTGAAATCGAATTAGTTTGTGGTGCATTTAGTTCTAGCGCACAAAAATCAAAAGAAACAGGAGAGGCGTTATATTTAGATCCAGCTCGCGTTTATGAGAGCTATGAAGAAATGATTTTAAAAGAAAAGGAGCTTCCGGAAGGAGATCGAATGGACTTTGTTACCATTGTCACTCCTAATCATTTGCATTTCCCTGCGGCAAAAATGGCTTTGGAAAATGGATTTCATGTCGTATCTGACAAGCCTGCTACCTTAAACTTGCCAGAAGCAAAAGAATTAAAAAAAATAATCGAAAAATCAGGATTGATTTATGCCTTAACCCATAATTATACCGCTTATCCGATGATCAAAGAGGCCAAGGCGCTTGTGGATGCTGGTGAATTAGGTGAAATCAGAAAGGTAATTGTTGAATATCCTCAAGGTTGGCTCATTGATTTAGTGGAAGCCACGGGTCAAAAACAAGCGACCTGGAGAACCGACCCCGAGCGTTGTGGAGCAGCAGGAGCGATTGGGGACATTGGTACACATGCAGAAAATTTAGTTGAATATATCACAGGTTTAGAAATAGACGAACTTTGTGCTGACCTAACTATTTTTGTTGAAGGGCGTAAATTAGATGATGATGGAAATATTTTAATTCACTATAGCAATGGTGCTAGAGGTGTTTTACATTGTTCTCAAATTTGCAATGGAGAAGAAAATGATTTAAATATCCGTATTTATGGAAGCAAAGCAGGTCTAGTTTGGCATCAAATGGATCCAAATACCATGATTTTGAAATCAAGAGATGGAGGTAGCCGAAATATTCGTACGGCTGTGGGCCAATTAAGTGTTGCGGCAAATGCGCATTGTCGCCAACCCGCTGGTCATCCAGAAGGATATGTGGAGACATTTGCCAATATTTACCGAAATTTTGCTTTTGCTTTACGAGCGAGATGGGAAGGTAAACCACAAAATCCTTTGTACGATTTCCCAGGTATAGAGGAAGGAATCAAAGGAATGGCATTCATTTCCAATGTGGTTAAATCAGCGCAAGACAATAAAAACAAGTGGATTAAATTTGAAATTTAAGAAATAACAACAATCATGAATAAAATTAAAATTGGAATTGTAGGTACAGGATTTATTGGACCCGCTCATATTGAAGCATTAAGACGTTTACCCAATGTGGAAGTAGCTGCTTTATGTGAGGTAACCATTGAATTAGCAGAGGCTAAGGCGAAACAATTGGGAATTGCTCGTTGGTATACCTTCGAGGATTTATTAAAACAAGACGACATCCAAAGCGTTCATATTTGTACGCCTAATTTCTTGCATTATTCGCAGTCAAAAGCAGCTTTATTAGCAGGAAAGCATGTAATTTGTGAAAAGCCTTTAGCTAAAGATCTTCACGAAGCAGAGGAATTAGTCGCAATTGCTGCCAAATCAGGTTTAGTGAATGCCGTACATTTCAATTTACGCTATTATCCTTTGGTACGCCAAATGAAAACGATGCGAGAAAAAGGGGATTTAGGCGAAGTTTATTCGATTATAGGATCTTACTTACAAGATTGGTTATTCTATGCAACCGATTATAATTGGCGTTTAGAGCCTGACAAATCAGGAGATTCTCGTGCGATTGCCGATATAGGTTCTCATTTATTAGATGTCATAGAATACATCACAGGATTGAAAACGGTGGAGGTAATGGCTGATTTCAATACCGTACATAAATTCAGAAAGAAGCCTTTAAAGCCGGTAGAAACGTATTCTGGCAAAATGTTACAACCTGAAGATTATGCAGATGTGCCGATTAATACAGAGGATCATGCGAACGTATTGTTGCGTTTCGACAATGGAAATAGAGGTTCAGTTACGGTTTCTCAAGTTTCAGCAGGACGCAAAAACCAGTTGAAATTAGAGATTTCAGGCTCAAATAAAACATTTGCATTCAATTCTGAATCACCGAATGAAATTTGGATTGGTAACCGCGACCAAGCAAACCAAGTGCTCATGCGAGATCCATCGTTGGCCTACCCGGAAGCTACCGCCTTAATGACATTCCCGGGTGGACATAATGAAGGTTTTTCAGATACATCCAAACAATTATTCAAAGAAGTATATGCAGCCATCGAAGAGGGCAAGCAACCGGAAAATCCAAAATTCCCTACTTTTGCGGACGGATACCGTGAATTATTAATATGTGAAAGAATTTTAGATAGTACACGCAAGCAAGCTTGGGTGAAAATATAAACCTTATTATTATGCAAACGATTAAAGGACCAGCTATTTTCCTGGCACAATTCATGGGGGATGAAGCCCCATTTAATACATTAGATGGCATTACCACATGGGCGGCCTCACTTGGATATAAAGGAGTTCAAATTCCTTCTTGGGACGGACGCTGCATCGATTTACAGAAAGCGGCTGAATCAAAAACCTATTGTGATGAGCTGAAAGGAATGTTAGCTGCCAAAGGCTTACAAATAACGGAACTGTCTTCTCATTTACAAGGACAATTAGTCGCCGTTAATCCAGCGTATGATTTGGGATTTGACTCTTTTGCTCCAGATTCAGTAAAAGGAAATCCGAAGGCTAGAACGGAATGGGCGATCCAACAATTAAAATATGCGGCACAGGCGTCTAAAAACTTAGGTTTAAATGCCCATGCAACATTTTCAGGTTCATTAATGTGGCACACCGTTTATCCATGGCCACAACGACCTGCTGGATTAGTTGAGCAAGGATTTAAAGAATTGGGACGCCGTTGGTTACCCATCTTAAATGCTTTCGATGAAGCAGGTGTAGACTTATGCTATGAAATTCACCCTGGCGAGGATTTACATGATGGAATAACATTTGAAATGTTTTTAGATGAGGTGAAAGGACATAAGCGAGCCAATTTATTGTATGATCCTTCGCATTTTGTTTTACAAGCATTAGACTACAAACAATACATTGATTTTTACCACGAGCGCATTAAGATGTTCCACGTAAAGGATGCCGAGTTTAACCCTACGGGCAAACAAGGTGTTTATGGGGGATTTCAATCTTGGATCAATCGGGCGGGTAGATTCCGTTCTCTAGGTGATGGCCAAGTGGATTTCAAAAGCATCTTCTCTAAACTTACCCAATACGGATATGATGGTTGGGCCGTGTTAGAATGGGAATGCTGCATCAAAGACCCTGTTCAAGGAGCTACAGAAGGAGCCCCATTTATTGCAAGTCACATCATCAAAGCGACTGAAAAAGTATTTGACGATTTTGCAGGAACAGGTGCAGATGAGGAATTTAACAAAAAGATTTTAGGACTTTAGTTCCCGAAATTTTAAAATAAAAACGCTAACATTTTGAGTTTCTCAAATTTGTTAGCGTTTTTTTATACTGACAAAAAAAAATTAAAAACGGTGGCTGACAGTCGCTGAAATAAAGTAATCAGCAAAAGCTGCGTCGCCGTGTCTTAATCCAGAAGGATCTTTTAAATCAAATGCACTTTTAATTCGATTGCGAACAACGGCTAAAGGCATCGTTAAAGAGATCATATTTTTTGACTTAGAATAAGAAATTCCGGGCTCAATCGAAATAATATAGCCTGGACGTCTAAAACCATCACTTTTACCTAAAAGATCATTGGAAGGAATTCCTTCCATTCTTCCGCCTAACATAACTTGAAATCCTTTGGTAGGAATCAAATCGTATGCAACACCTACCCTAGCAGCAAATTGATCTGCCACTGAATGATATCGAATCATCAAATCTGTGATGGGTTTATCAGATGCAAACTGCTCTGTTTCATTCACATTTTGCGGACTTAAAAGATAGAAACCATTGTAATACAACAATGATTTTGTTCCTAATAACTTGTAGCCTTGAACCTCCAAATTATATCCGATCGCTCCATCCCCTAATTGAATGGATTGGTCTACGGGTTTTTCCAACGTATAGTCAGAACCATCCGCTTTCCGGCGATGTACCACGTCTTTTACATTTGAATTTCCAGTGGCTAATTTTACGCCTAGTCCCAACATAACATTTGCTTTGGGATGTTTTAAAGGGTCTAAAATCCAATAGTTAGCGGTTAAACGAGCATCACCAATTCCCACAGATTTTGTTTCAAATCGATTCCTTCCTGGATTTACCGTTACTGAGTTCCCGTAATGTTCATACAAAGAAGTCCGGTCATTAAAAGAAAATGGTAAGTTGGCACTCACCGACAAGCGACCCGTCACTGAATAACTAATTCCCAAATCTGCACTTTGTGTATTGTTGATCACGTTCGTGCCCTCAGTTTCCCTTTGTGGCTGATATTCTGTACCCACGAAATGTTTATACGAATGAAGGCTACGCATCCCTAAGGAAACTTGCCATTGACCTGGAGACATTAAGGTATTTGAATTGGGTCCTGATCCAACGGCGCAACTCATGTGACGAACTGCAATACAACCTTGACCTAAACCAAGTGAGGGAACTAGACCTATTAATATAAGTGTAAGTATTTTTTTCATGGGATTATCAATCGAACAAAATTAGCTTATTTTTCAATGACGGTTCCTAATTCTTGGGATATATTTTTTTGAACTTCTTTAAGCCGGATGAAATTGACCAGTAAATCATTCATGTCATTTGGATCACCTTGAAAATTAGCCATCAAGTCCAATGATTCCTGCAATCGTTGATCGTTGTATACTTTACGTAACCTCAACACATTTTTATAGGCTAAATCTTCTAGCATTTCTGCCTCATTTACCACTTTAATTTCATGGCGATCTTTCCAAGTAGTAGATAAATTGTGTTTTTCGGAAGAGCAATCAATGGCGAACCGTTGGATTTCTTCATCGGTGTGATGTAAATAAAATTCAGGTTTTAGGCTATTACTATTTTTAAATTCAGTTTTACATATTTCCATCAACTTATTAAACAAAGGCATTTGGAATAACACCCCATCCAATTCCTCCAATAAATACTGCGTAACAGAAACACCAGGAGCTTTTTCTGGATTTATTTCCATGTGACCGAAGTTGACCAATAAACGAATGCATTCAGATTCCTGGTAAAAAGCTAGATTTTGATACGATTCAACACCCGTGTCTGCAACTGGCTCAATCAAATTCTGGACTTCAGAAAATTCTTGGCTTGAAATGGGCGCGGAACCCGATTGTAAATTGGCACCTCCTCTTTGTTTTAAATTCTTTAAATGAATTTTGTTCATTTCGGCCAACAACACATCTTCTTCCAAGCGCATTAAAGAAGATGTTTTCTGAATAAATAGACTTCGTTGAATCGCATCAGGAATCTTAGAAATGCTCAACACCATTTCTTTAATCAGTTCAGATCTTTTAAATGGATCATCACCAGCCTCTTGTAAAAACAAATTGGCCTGAAATGAAATAATATCTTTGGCTTCTTTTTTGATGTACTCAATAAAAGCCTCTGAACCAATTTTCCGAACATAACTATCAGGATCTTGACCCTCCGGAAAAACGACTAAATTAACTTGCAATCCCTCTTCTAAAATAAGGTCCATTCCTCTTAATGCAGCTTTTATCCCAGCAGAATCCCCATCATACAGAACGGTAATATGTTGGGTAAAGCGCCCAATTAATTTAATTTGTTCAATGGTCAAGGATGTACCTGAAGAAGCGACCACATTTTTGATACCCGCCTGATGCAATGAAATTACATCGGTATATCCCTCAACCAAGTAGCAAACGTCCAACCTCCTTATTTCGTTTTTTGCTTGATGTATTCCATAAAGACTCGATGATTTATGGTAGACCTCCGTCTCAGGGGAATTAAGGTATTTTGCCTGGCTAGACTTTGCATCATTTCTTAAAATACGCGCCCCAAAAGCAATTATTTTTCCCGAAACATTGTGGATAGGGAAAATAACCCGATTTCTAAATCGGTCATATACCTTACCCTCATCATTTTTTTGAGTAACCAATCCCGCCTTTTCAATAATCTCTTGAGAGAATCCTTGCTTCAGCGCAGATTTCAATAAAGCATCCCAAGCCTCTGGACTATACCCTAAATCAAAAGCTTGTAATGTTGAATCTGAAAAACCTCTTTCTTTAAAATAAGGCAGGGCAATAGACTTCCCTTCCTCCGTATCGTATAATTGTTTTTTGAAAAATTCTTTGGCATAATCCAGCATGATGAACAAACTCTCACGTTCATTTTGACGCAAAATCTGATCATCCGTCATCTCCTCTTCTTGGATGTCAATGCCATATTTTTTAGCCAAATGCCTTAGGGCTTCTCCATAACCTAGGCCTTCAATATCCATGACAAAACGAACCGAATCGCCAGCTTTGCCGCAACCAAAACACTTATAAATTCCTTTACTCGGCGAGATAGAAAAAGAAGGAGTTTTTTCTCCGTGAAAGGGGCAACAAGCCCAATAATTAGCCCCCTTTTTTTTAACGGTCACATAGTCCCCGATGACGTCTGCCACCGCAGCCGCTTGCTTAATTCGCTCAACGGTTTCGGGATCAATGCGCATATTACAAGAGTAAACCAGCTAATGTGGCAGATAGATAAGAAGCTAAGGTTCCGGCAATTAAGGCTTTAAAGCCTAATTTGGCTAAGTCCGACCGGCGAGTTGGGGCTAACTCACCTATTCCGCCAATTTGAATGGCAACGGAAGAAAAATTAGCAAAGCCACATAACGCAAAACTGGTAATGGCAATGGTTTTGGGGCTTAACGTATCTTTGATTTTAACCATATCCAAATAAGCCACAAACTCATTGACAACCATTTTCTTTCCCATTAAAGCACCTGCCACTTCAATGTCGACAGCTGGAACTCCCATGGCAAATGCAAATACAGAAAATACTTTTCCCAAAATTAAATTCATCGATAAAGTAGGCATGTTGATCAACCCACCTAATTGACCCAAGCCTAAATCGACCAAAGCAATTAAAGCGATAAAACCAATCAACATAGCGATCACATTTAGGCCAACTTTTAACCCTTCACTCGCTCCGGCAGCAATGGCATCTACCAAATTAGCATGTGTCTTTTCAATGGAAAGTTTTACCTCACCCTCCGTTTCCGACTTTTCCGTTTCCGGGAATATGATTTTTGAAATGACTAAAGCTCCCGGAGCAGCCATTAAACTAGCGGCCAATAAATAGGCCGCAGGGACTCCTAAAGATATATAAACGGCCATGACTCCACCCGCAATACAAGCAAAAGAACCTGTCATCGAAGCCATCAACTCCGAATTTGTCATATTTTTTAAATAAGGCTTAATCATGATTTGAGCCTCCACTTGTCCTACAAAAGTAGACGCCACATTTGATAAGGCCTCTGCACCACTCACGCCCATCAACCAATGTACCCCTCTTCCCATGGTTGAAACAATACGTTGCAATATTCCCAAATGATAAAACATATTCACTAAAACGGCCACAAAAATGATGGTGGGAACCACTTTGAAAAAGAAAATGTAATCATTGCCAGGACCAAAGGCCTTCGTCATTAAATTACGATCAACGAGCGAACCAAAAACAAAAAGTGCACCTTTATCCGCTTGGCCCAACAACGTATTGATACTATCACCAAGCCACTGAAAAAGAGATTGCCCCACTGCGGTCTTAAGAATAAAGACAGCTAACAGAACTTGCAATAATAAACCCACCCCTACGGTTCGATAATTAATTGCCTTGCGATTATTCGACATTAAAAAAGCAACTCCTAAAATCAGCACAATGCCCAAAAGGCCGGTAAATCGTTCCATCTATATCAATTTCGTTGGTGTATTTTTTATTCCTTACTCGTTAAATTTAATGTATAATTTTCAAATGGAACCAAGTCCACTAAATCCTCTTCATTTAAATGATAAAATTCTTGATGAATATTAAATGGCTCATCGCTTTCCACCTTCCAATAATTTCCATCTTCTTGCATCTCATAGGAATTAACCGTGTCACGCAAATTCCAATTTAAAATGGTTATTGCCAAGTTTTTCGCCCGCGAATTAACCAACTCAAATAATGATTCTATTCGTCGATCAAAACTTCGCACCATGACATCAGCAGAACCACCATAAACTTTTGGATCTTCATTATTGTGAAAATAGAAAATACGCGTATGCTCCAAATAATTTCCCACAATGGATTTGATGTAAATGTTTTCCGACAATCCTGTTCTTTGTGGCCTTAAACAACAAATTCCGCGAACAATTAACAAAATGGGAACCCCAGACTTAGATGCCTTATAAAGCGCTTCCATGGTGAGCGTATCTTGCAAGGAGTTAATTTTCCAACAAATTCCTGCAGGTAATCCAGCCTTATGATTGTCGACCTCATGCTGAATCATCTCAATCAAACGGTTTCGCATGTCACGAGGAGCCGTAATTAAATGTTCATAATGCGTAGGCATAGAATGCCCCGTAATTACATTGAAGAACTCGGCAATATCTTGCGTGATTCGAATGTCAGTCGTCAATAAACCTAAATCCGTATATAATTTAGCCGTATCCTCATTGTAATTTCCAGAAGACAAATGCGCATAACTCATCACATGCGTACCCTCATTCCGAATCACTTGCAATAATTTAGTATGCGTCTTTAAGCCTGGTATTCCATAAATCACAAAACAACCTGCTTTTTGAAGCCTCGTAGCCTCACGAATATTATTCTCTTCATCAAAACGCGCCTTCACTTCAAAGAGAACTGAAACGTGTTTGCCTTGTTCAGCTGCTCTCAATAAAGCACTTGCAATTCTTGAATTTTTTGAAATACGGTATAAAGTAATTTTGATCGCCAACACATGGGGATCATCTGCCGCTTGTTCTAATAGCTGAATAACCGGCTCAAAATTATTGTAGGGATGATGCAAGAGGATATCCCCACGCTTCATGGTCTCAAAAATATCGCCAATTTGAACGGACTTCAAACCTAAAGGAGGCACAACGGGCGGGTTTACCGCCATTTGACCTTTGAATTCCGAATGCTTTAATATCTGCCAAAAAGAAGTAAAGTCTAAAATCGCAGTCTTAACAAAGATATCTGACTTTTCTAAAGACCAGCGTTTCAACATCTCTCCGAGCAAAAATTCGGAATGTTCCTGCTCCACCTCTACGCGTGTCACTCGGCCTAGGCGACGGTCTTTAATTTTCTTTTTTATCTCGTCAACAAAATCGGTTTCCGTGTCCTCATGCTCCACTAAATCAAAATCCCCATTTCGAGTAATCCTAAAAAGGGTCATGGATTCTATTTCTACATTTCGGTAAAGGACTTGTAATTGTTGGCGTATCAATTCTTCAATCGGCAAAAACACAATTTTATCCTCCCGCTCTATCACATAAAACCGAGCTAAATTAAGTGGGATTTGAACAAAAGATATTTTGCGATCACGTTCAGATTTCCCCTTACCCCCTTTTTTCTCTGGCCCACCAATCGTTACAACCCCGAAAATCAAGGTCTTCGCCAACAAACTTGGAAATGTGTGTGTATGGTCAAAAACCATTGGGGTCAACATCGGATATATCGTCCGATTAAAATAGGTTTCTACCTCCATCTGTTCTGCCGAGGACAAATCAGCATAAGTAGCTAAAAGCAATCCATTTTCTGGAAATAATGGAAGGATCTCATCCACAAATAATCGATGTTTTTCCTGACTAAATTCCTGAGCCGATGAAATAAGCATTTGCTTAAACGGAACTTCTCGCAAACCTGAATAATCCGTTCGCTCCTTCCCAAAATCAATGTAATTATATAAAGAACCAATCCGAATGGTAAAAAACTCATCCAAATTAGAAGCTGTAATGGCTAAAAATTTTAAACGATCAAAAAGGGACTTCGACTTATCTCGCGCTTGGTCTAACACACGCTCATCAAACTTAAGCCAAGAAAGATCCCGAGAAATAAACTTTGCCTTTAACTGAATCTCATGCGATTTCTGCATGGATTTATCCAATTTCCATGTAGGATCCTTTGAAGCCAATAAATTGATTTTCCAATTTTTAGGTCTCAAGAAAGACAAAAGATTCCCAGTTTGAGAATCTTTGTCATTCGAATTCGAATCCGTATTTTGATCTGTTTGTACCATTTTTTCTATTTGGCTGACACTTGTTGATTTTTAATCGCCTCATAGTCAGACCCTAATCTGCCTACTTCGGTCATTAAAAACTTTTGAAGTTCCAAATTAAATATTTGCTTTTCGTCAGGGGTTAAGGAATCGTAAAGATTTTTTAGCTCTACATTGATCAGCTTACGCTCTTGTTCAGAATCCGCATGAATACTCCTTAAATGAAAAGATTTAAAATCAAAAATCATTCCCTAAACGTCAACATTTGCGTATTTAGCATTTTTCTCAATAAAATCTCGACGTGGAGCCACTTCGTCTCCCATCAACATAGAAAATAATAAATCAGCTTCAATCGCAGATTCTACATTGACTTGCTTCAATGTTCTTGATTCTGGATTCATGGTCGTCTCCCATAATTGCTCCGCATTCATCTCTCCTAAACCTTTATATCGCTGAACACCCACATTATCCTCTTTTCCTCCTCCAGCTAATTCCTGTATCGCCTGTTCCTTTTGTAATTCAGTCCAAACATAACGCACATTTTGACCTTTTTTAATTTGATACAATGGAGGTTGAGCGATGTAAATACATCCCCTATCCACTAATTCACGCATATATCTAAAGAAGAAAGTCAAGATTAACGTACGAATATGACTTCCATCAATATCAGCATCGGTCATGATGATTACTTTATGGTATCTCAACTTATCCATGTTTAAAGCTCGCTCATCTCCATCTTTTCCAAAGGAAACTCCAAGCGCCGTAATCATGTTCTTAATTTCCTCATTCTCATAAATGCGGTATTCCTGCGCTTTCTCCACATTCAAAATCTTACCTCTCAATGGTAAAATTGCTTGAAAAGCACGGTTTCTACCCTGCTTCGCCGTTCCACCCGCTGAATCTCCCTCGACAAGATAAATCTCGCAAGTTTCTGGATCCGAATCCGAACAATCTGCCAACTTACCCGGCAATGAGTTAGAACCCAAAATGGTTTTTCTTTGAACCATTTCTCTCGCTTTTCTAGCCGCATGACGCGCTTGAGCTGCCAATATCACCTTAGCCACAATTTGACGAGCCTCTCTTGGGTGCTCCTCTAACCAGGATTCTAACATGTCCGACATCGCCGATGAAACCGCTCCCGAGACCTCACCATTACCTAATTTCGTTTTAGTTTGACCCTCAAACTGAGGCTCAGCCACCTTAACAGAAATAACAGCTGTCAATCCTTCACGGAAGTCATCTCCCGCTATATCAATTTTCAATTTCTCTAAAGCACCCGACTTATCAGCATAATTTTTCAAAGTCCTTGTTAATGCTCCCCTAAATCCAGCTACGTGTGTTCCTCCCTCAATGGTATTGATATTGTTCACATAAGAAACCACATTTTCTGAATAAGATGTATTATACATCATGGCCACCTGAACAGGTACTCCATTTTTATCCCCCTCCATGTAAATAGGTTCGGTCAACAATGGCTCACGAGTAGCATCTAGATACATCACAAACTCACGTAAACCACCTTCTGAGAAAAAGTCATCCGAGCGAGGTACACCATTCTCATCCAACTCCCGCATATCTTTCAACTCAATTCGAATACCCGCATTCAAAAACGAAAGCTCGCGTAAACGTCCCGCTACAGTCTCATACTTATATTCAGTCACCGTAAAAATGGTATCATCTGGCTTAAATAAAACCGATGTTCCCGTACGATCCGTAGTTCCCACTTCCTTAACTGGATATTGCGGAACCCCTATTTTGTATTCTTGTTGGTATATTTTTCCATCCCGACTATACACCGTCACCTTCAAATCCGTAGACAACGCATTCACACAAGATACACCCACCCCATGCAAACCTCCTGAAACTTTATATGTATCCTTATCAAACTTACCCCCCGCATGTAAAACCGTCATAACCACCTCTAAAGCAGAACGCTTTTCCTTCGTATGCATGCCCGTTGGGATACCCCGACCATTATCCTCCACCAATATTGAGTTATCCGTATTAATCGTCACTTTAATGTTATCGCAATGACCTGCTAACGCTTCGTCAATGGAATTATCCACAACCTCCCAAATCAAATGATGAAGACCTTTAAACCCTGTATCTCCAATATACATGGATGGCCTCTTACGAACCGCCTCTAATCCCTCTAAAACCTGAATATTATCTGCACCATAATTTGCCCGATCTTCGGCTGATGAATCTTGTGCTTCTGACATAATTTATTTATAAATGGTTAAATGGACTTCAATCCCTAAAGAATCTACATCCGAAAAAATTTTAGAATTTAATGTTT
>CAIZMB010000141.1 GCA_903933935.1 uncultured Cytophagaceae bacterium | reverse complement strand
TTTATATTCATCATCTGGCCTGAATTAGTCGGATATTCCACCTCATAATCAGTTCCATAATAATCCGAGAACTTGGATAAAGAATCCAAAATTAAGTAATTCATGGGAAACCAAATGGGACCACGCCAATTTGAATTTCCACCAAACATATCCCCTGTGGATTCTGCCGGTGTATAATCCACTTGCATAGAACCACCGTCAAAAGCAAACTTATACGGATTCTCCTGATGGTATTTTGATAAAGACCTAATTCCAAAATCCGATAAAAACTCCGATTCGTCAAACATACGTTTCAAAATCATTTTCATCCGATGCCCCCTTAAGATAGAAAGCAGGCGACTTTCGCCTTTTCCCGGTTCATACCAACGAGATATCAAGGAGGCTAAATCAGGGCGATTGTTTAATACCCACTCAACCCGACGTTTAAACGCAGGCAATTTGTCTAGCATATCGGATGTCAACACCTCCACGGCAAATAATGGAATTAAACCTACCATCGACCGGACTTTTAAAAGCATCGCACTTCCATCCTCTTTATGCAACATGTCATAATAAAACTGATCGTCCTCATCCCACAAATTCAATTTCTCTCCGCCAATGGATTGCATTGCCCCCGCGATATGAAGAAAATGTTCAAAAAACTTGGAAGCCATATCCTGATACACCGGATTTTCAATGGCAATTTCGCAAGCAATTCGCAACATATTTAAACTGTACATCGCCATCCATCCCGTTCCATCCGCTTGTTCTAAATGCCCGCCCGTCGGCAAAGTAGACGATCGGTCAAAAACCCCAATATTATCCATTCCCAAAAATCCTCCCCCAAAAATATTATCTCCCCCCGCATCTTTTAAGTTGACCCACCAAGTAAAATTCAATAACAACTTATGAAATATCCGCTCTAAAAAAACGATATCACCCTTTCCGCCATTCATCTCCTTGTCAATTTCATATACTTTCCAAGTGGCCCAAGCATGTACCGGTGGATTAACATCCGAAAACGACCACTCATAAGCCGGAATTTGGCCGTTGGGATGCATGTAATATTCGCGAAGGATGACGGCCAACTGCCTTTTGGCAAAATCAGGGTCAAGTCTTGCCAAAGGAATCGTATGAAATGCTAAATCCCAAGCCGCAAACCACGGATATTCCCACTTGTCTGGCATCGACAAAATATTAGCCGTATATAAATGGCGCCACGCATTATTGCGACCAAACTTCCGGCTATCATCCGGTCTAGGCATGGCAGGATCGCCCTTTATCCACTCAAAAACATTGTAATAATACCACTGCTTAGTCCATAACATTCCCGCATAGGATTGTCGTTGCAACAATTTTAAAGCCGGATCATCTACCCCCTTTTGAATCGAATCATAAAATTCATCCGCCTCCTTAATTCTTGTCTCAAAAATTGCATCAAAATCTTCAAAGGGGGTTTTTAATGTATGATTGACTAATCTCAACCTGAAAACTTTTTTGCCTCCAGGAGGAATTTTTGTGGAATATCGAACCGCAGCTTTAGTCCCAATGTGATTTTGATTGATCGAATTTTTACTTTTATTAACGATGTAATCATTGATCCCATCCTTAGTAAAATGCGATAAATTAGGTGATTGATGCAAGCGCTCAAAATTCGTTTCATTGTCACAAAACAAAAATTCATCCGCCTCCTCTGCATATAATTTAAATCGGCCAACCACTCGGTGATCCACCTCAATAAATGAATTGCCAACCCCGGTTAAAAGCGGTTTGTATTTGTAATTTTCATATCCCCAACACCATGTATTTCGATACCAAATGGTAGGCAAAACCGTAATGGGTGCGGCCACTTTCGACCTATTTTCAACCGTCACTTTAATCAAAATATCTTGTTCATCCCCTTTGGCATATTCCATAGAAATATCAAAATATTCGTTTTTATCAAAAATGCCTGTGTCTAAAAGCTCATATTCAGGCTCTAATCGGCTTCGTTTTTTACTCTCGGCGATTAAATTATCATACGGAAAAGTTTGTTGGGGATACTTATAGAGCATCTTTTGATAGGAATGTGTAGGCGTAGAATCTTGGTAATAATACAACTCCTTCACATCCTCCCCATGATTTGATTCCGCTCCGGTCAAGCCAAAAAAACGCTCTTTGATAATATGATCCCTGTGATTCCAAAAAGAAAACGCAAAACACACATGCTGCTTATTATCTGAAATACCACCAATTCCTTCTTCCCCCCAGCGATACGCTTTCGAACGCGCCATGTCATGGGTAATACTTCCCCAGGCATTTCCATGCGCACTATAATCCTCACGGACCGTTCCCCACTGGCGCTCAGTCAGGTAAGGACCCCACTTTTTCCAACCTTTATTATCGTTCCTTAATGAAAGTCTCCCGCGTTCAGCGCCAATTTCAGACATATGAATTTGATTAAAAAATGGATCTATAAATGCTTCCTACAAATATATTGAATTTGTCCAAATATGAACATGAAGGCCTTTTTAATTACACAGATTCCCAAAATTTTGCTAATTTTACCGACTTGAAATAAATTGCTATCAAGAATACATTTCCTTACCCATGATTGCAATAATACCCATTCATTTAAATTGACACACTTCAAATAAATAGATTCACAAATCAACTATTCAAATGAAAAAACTCATCCTATTCATCAGCATCATTTCATTTTTATCATGCCAAAAAGAGAAAAATGCTACACAGAAAAACCCTCAGCTTGATAAAATCATTTCGGAATATTACGAGGACCAATTGAAATTAAGTCCCCTTTCTGCGACATTTAATGGAGATAATCGGTATAACGATTTATTAAACATTGACTTTACAGATAGCCATAGGGCTTTAGTCAAAAGCATCTTGGAGAAATACCAAAAAGCAATACAGGAAATTGATCGGGAAAGTTTAAATACGAATGACCAATTAACGTACGACTTAATTGAAAGAGATGTCAATTTAGGCCTTGAGGGACTAAGCTTCCCCGAAAACTTTATCCCATTAAATCAATTTTATGGCTTTCATTTGACATTCGCACAGTTGGGAAGCGGCTCTGTCATCCAACCCTTTGTAACCATCAAGGATTATGATAACTGGTCTAAAAGAATGCTTAAAGGTGCGGCATATTTAGACAGCTCGCTCGTTTATTTCAGAAAAGGAATGGCCGCTGGCCACGTATTACCTAAGGCATTGATTGTGAAAATCATTCCTCAGCTAGACGCATTTAATGTGAAAGATGTAAAGGAAAGTACATTTTATGGACCTATTAAAAATTTACCAAAAAGCTTTAGCGAAGCAGACAAGAAAAGGATTACCGAATTATACACCAATAACATTCAGCAAATTATTCTCCCTGCGTATAGCCGTTTGGCGACTTTCATGAAGGAAGAATACTTGCCAAAAGGAAGGCTAAGTTCGGGAATCAGCGACATCCCAAATGGCAAAGCTTATTATCAATATTTAATTCGCACAATGACGACAACAGATAAATCGGCAGATGAAATTTATCAAACTGGCCTATCTGAAGTTAAGCGAATTAAAGCCGAAATGGAGAAAACAAAAGATGCGGTTGGGTTTAAAGGTGACTTGAAAGCCTTTTTCGAACACATGCGAACGGATCCAAAATTCTTTCCTTTTAAAACCCCTGCAGAAGTACTTGCGGCTTTTGAAACGATTCATAAAAAAATGGAGCCTGCACTTAAAACCATGTTTGGGCGTGTTCCTAAATCACCTTTTGAAATTCGTCAAACAGAAGCTTTTCGTGCTGCCTCAGCCTCAGCTGAATATTTTGCTGGCTCTGAAGATGGAAAAAGACCCGGTATCTTTTATGTGCCAATCACCAATGCAAAGACATTTAACTTGACGAGTGGCATGGAAAGTCTTTTTTTACATGAAGCGATCCCAGGACATCATTATCAAATTAGTTTGCAACAAGAAAATGGAGATTTACCTAAATTTAGACGTTTTGGTGGAAACTCAGCTTATGCGGAAGGATGGGCTTTATACACCGAAAGCTTAGGGAAGGAATTGGGATTATACACAGATCCATATCAATACATGGGAGCTTTGGGGGATGAAATGCACCGTGCCATTCGCTTAGTAGTAGATGCCGGAATGCACTCCAAAAATATGACTCGAGAAGAGGCCATTAAATTTATGATGGACAATGAACCCCTGAATGAAGAAGGAACGGTCGCTGAAATAGAAAGATACATGGCCATCCCAGCACAAGCTTTAAGTTATAAAATAGGGGCGCTCAAAATCAAAGAAATTAGAGAACGTCTGACGAAGCAATTAGGGGCCAAGTTTAAAATCGCTGACTTCCATGATGAACTTTTAAAGGATGGAAATATGCCATTAGAGGTTTTGGAGAAGAAAATGGACCAATGGGCCAGTGGCTTGTAAAATAATACAAAATTCAAAAAATAAGGCTTGAAACTCAGCACTGATTTTCCTATTCCCGTCGCAAATCATAAGCTAACGCCTACTAGCAAGGTATTGTGTATGGGTTCCTGTTTCGCAGAAAATATGGGGAAAAGATTGGATGATTTATCTTTAAAATTGCTCAATCAGCCTTTCGGTACACAATTTAATCCACTTCGGATTTTAAAAGCCTTAGCATTTGAAACGCTCAAAGCCACAGATGTATATACCGAAGGAGATTTTTTTTTACATCCTGATTTTCATTCGGATTTCATCAGTCAAGATCCGGAAAGTTTATTAGCCGAAATTCAGGCAAAACAGGAAGAAACCCAGTCATTTTTGAACCAGGCAGATACGCTGTTATTGACCTTCGGAACGGCCTATTTTTATCACGATAAAATACTCAACAGACCGATCGCAAATTGCCATAAGCAAGCGAGTCAACGATTTGACAAACACATGAATCAGGTTTCTGAAATCACTGAGGCCTATCGTGCATTTATAAAGAATCATCCCAACATACACCTCGTCTTGACCGTTTCCCCCGTGAGGCATACCCGTGATGGCATGATGGAAAATTCTGTATCCAAAGCAACACTGCGGTTAGCAGCCCATGAAATTGCCCAGGAATTTCCAGACCAAGTCACTTATTTCCCCGCTTTTGAGATCATGATGGACGAGCTGAGGGATTATCGTTTTTATGAAAAAGATTTAATACATCCCAATGAAATGGCCGTGGATTATATTTGGGGGAAATTCAAAGAGACTTATTTTTCAAGCGAATTAGTCGCTTTAGAAATTGCTTGGGAACGTATCATGGCCACGCTATCTCACCGGCCACATCCTACAAAAAAACATTTACACATAGCTACCTTAGAAAAATTAAAGGAGGAGTTGCCCATCCTATTCCCTCGTGTCAATTATTCGAAATTAGCTGAAAAATTAGCTGCTGAAATTTTATCATTAAAAGCATCATTGGGCTCATAAAAAACAGTAAAAACCCGTATATTTGGGGTTTGAATATTAAAATCGAACATGGGAGAATTAAGTGTTAGTAAAGAACTGATTATAGGCGCCTTAAGTACCGTCCAAGAACCTGACTTGAAAAAAGATTTGGTCACCTTAGGCATGATTAAGGATGTCGAGTTGGGCGTTGGCGAAGTTCGATTTACCGTGGTTTTAACCACCCCGGCATGTCCTTTAAAGGAAAAAATTCGCAAAGATTGTGAGGATGCTATACATCGTTTAGTTCATCCTGACCTAAAAGTCGTGATTCAAATGACTGCTGAAGTAACTAGTTTATCGGCAGCTGATCCATTAATTCCTGGAGTTAAAAATGTGATTGCCATTGCCTCTGGAAAAGGGGGTGTGGGTAAATCGACGGTGACGGCCAACTTAGCCATGGCGCTTAAAAACCTGGGAGCTAAAGTAGGTATTTTGGATGCTGATATTTCAGGACCATCCATTCCTGTGATGTTTGGCGCGGAGGATTTACAACCTTTGGTCGAAGAAATAAATGGCAAGAATCGCATTCAACCCATCATGCAATATGGGATAAAAATGATTTCAATGGGGTTTTTGGCCCCCTCAGACAGTCCTGTGCCATGGCGAGGTCCTATGATGACGCAGGCATTACGCCAATTTTTTGGAGATACGAATTGGGGTGAGTTGGATTACTTATTGATCGATCTTCCTCCAGGAACCTCTGACATTCATTTAACGCTGGTCCAATTGATCAAATTAACAGGAGCTGTCATTGTAACAACCCCTCAAAAAGTAGCCTTATCAGATGCGACCAAAGGTTTACAATTTTTCAACCAAGCGGGAATTAACGTTCCACTATTGGGTTTGGTCGAAAATATGGCTTATTTTACACCTGCAGAATTGCCTGAAAATAAATATTATTTATTTGGCAAAGACGGAGGTAAAATGTTAGCTGAAAAATATAAAGTGCCATTTTTGGGCGAAGTGCCCTTAATACAAGCGATCCGAGAAGCGGGCGACGAGGGAAAACCTATAGCATCCACGGACGGGCTTAGCGCAAATGCTTTTATACACATTGCTACCAATTTAGCCCAACAAATTGCAATTAGTAACGCACAATCAAACGCTTAACCTATGGAAAATCATCCACTTTATGCTCGAATTCAATCAGCACTTGACAGCATTCGTCCTTACTTGATTGCAGATGGAGGCAACGTGGAAATTGTGGAGATTTCGGAAGAAAATGAGCTTAAATTGTCTTTAGTTGGCAATTGCAAATCCTGTAATATGTCGGCAATGACCTTCAGAGCCGGTGTAGAAGAAGCGGTAAAAAGGGAAGTTCCCGAAGTTAAGTCGGTGGTAGAAATCAGCCAAATTATCCCCCAGTAATTTATGATGCGCATTGGAATTTTATTTGGTGGCCAAGCAAGAGAACGTGAAATTAGTTTTGCCGGCGGAAAGACGGCCATGGCGCATATCAACAAATCATTATTCAAACCCGTGCCTATATTTGTAGACAGTTTGGGTCATTTTATTCTGATTAAAGAATCGCTCATTTTTGAAGAGTCAATCCGTGATTTTTTCCCTCCCAAACGATATCAAACAGCCCCATTTTCTGTTTACATTGAATCCTTAGAAAATCAAAATCCTGAGGCTTATGCTCAAATTATTCAGGAGATTGGTGTTCAGATTTTTCCTGAAAACTTTAAAGATCATTTCGATTTTGCTTTCATTGCCATGCATGGCCCTGGCGCGGAAGATGGAAGTATTCAAGGATTATTAGAATGGTTTAACATCCCCTATTCCGGCCCTGGTTTATTAGGATCATCGATCGGAATAGATAAGTCGAAGCAAAATGAATGGCTTCAAAAAAGCGTAGGACTCGATAAAAAATTCTTCACGTTAAAGAGGGATGATTACGAGAAATATGGCCGAGAAACATTATTTGAGCAAGTTAAAAAAGAAATAGGTGTGCCATTTGTGGCAAAAGCTCCTCACCAAGGATCTTCGATTGGTTTGGCATTTGTCAAAAAAGATTCTTTAGAGGATTTTGACCAAGCCATCAAAAAATGCCTGTTCATCTCCGAGATTTACCGGGAAGATTGGATTAAATTAACCGAGGAAGATCAAATCGATTTACTTCAAAAAATGGTCAATTTAGATGAGGGAATAGGCTTTCCAGTGATATTCCAACATCAAATTTTCCTACATCCAACCGGACTTTTAACCGAGTTACAATCGTATTTTTTACAAGGAGTAACTAAGGCGGTTATTCATTCCATTCATTCGGAGGATTCCATTTTATTAGAATCGTTTGTGAATGGAGCGGAATTTAGTTGCGGGGTCATTCAGACACCTGATGGCGAGTCGGTTGCCCTACCCCCGACCGAAATTGTTATTGACGATTCCGTGGAAGTTTTCGATTTTAATGCCAAATACAAGTCTAAGGCCACACGAAAAAGAATTCCAATGGATGCTAGTTTAGCTCATTTGAAAATGATTCAGGAGCAAGTAAAAAAAGCTTTTGACGACTTGGGTTTTGGAGTTTGTACGCGTATAGATGGTTTTTTAAGCCCTGAAGGAATGGTCATCTTGCATGATCCAAACACTATTCCTGGCATGTCGCCTAGTTCGCTGATTTTTAAACAAACGGCTGAAATAGGTTTAACGGTTACGGATACGATTACTTATTTCATTAGACAATCGATTCGCGAACGGATGTCGACCGGTAAAAATTACCATGCCCTTAGAAAACAATTAAACCTGTTAGATAACGAGATCAAAGAATTGCTAGCTTTAAAATTGAGTCAGACAGCAGTCCAATTAGAAATTTCGGGAAGTACGGAAGAAAGTTTTGAAGAGAGTTTCCAGAAAACGAAGTTTGATTTAATTAAAATCGCCTCGGCGGGCAACATCGCTTTTCAAGTGACTACGCCTATGGAGGTTGAAGAAGGGGAGATTTTGATGCCCTTACATATTTCCCATCTAAGCAAAGATTCAGGAAAAGAAATGCTTGAGTTGATACATCGTGGGGTACATCCCTTGATCGCCCATACCAGGGAAGCCGCCAAAGACATTACTTCTTTTTATACCAACAAATAATCGCATGGAATTAAATCCACTCCAATATCCCATTGGGAAATTTGCTGCCCCAGAAATTATCACCCCTGAAATCAGAAAAAACTGGATTAAGACAATTGAGGAATTTCCTGATTTATTAGCCATAGCAGCTTCAAAACATTCGGAAAGCACTTTGAAAAAAGCATACCGACCAGGAGGTTGGACCGCACGCCAAGTGATTCATCACATGTTTGATAGCCACATGAATTGCTACATACGATTTAAAAAAGCATTAAATGAGGAAAATCCAACCATCATGCCCTATTCAGAAAATGACTGGGCTCATATGCCTGATGGCGACGAAGCTCCCATTGAATGGTCCATTACAGGTGTCAAATCCGTGCATCAGCGCTGGGTTTATTTAATGAATACCTTGCAAGAATCGGATTGGACGAAAACTTATTTTCACCCAGAGCGAGGAATTACTTATCCTTTAGATCGAGTATTGGGCATTTATGCTTGGCATTGCACTCATCATCTAAAGCACATCGAGTCCGTTTTATAGCCTGCGGTTTTGAATTAAATGGCTAAATAAATCGGCGCATTAATTGGTTTTTGCTTTGTTTTTATTCCAAGGAGCTGTTGTATTCCGGGCCATATCGACAGCGAGCGCAATCATTAGGAGTGTAAACAGAATTAAAATCCAACGAAAAATAAGGCGATTTTTTTGCATAGAATTAATGTATAAAATTGACCATGGCGCTTCCTTTGATAATTTCATCCCAAGTATCGGCTTTTGGCCAGTGCAAATGTACACAGGAAGATGTTTCCATTTGAATCATTTCTCCAGAAAAATAGGATGCCGCATAGGAAATAGATGGATTGTGGGCTACCAAATAAATAACATCGTGGGGACTACTCACAATTTTTTCCACATATTGGGGACCTGTGGCATGGTACCAATACTCATCAAAAGAATCTCCTAATTTTTGCAGGTTTGCCATCAATATTTCAGCCGTTTCAATCGTTCTATTCGTATTAGAGATGTACCAAAAACCGTCAGGAAAATTATTATTTATAAAAATACTTTTCAATTCCTGCGCTTCTTCTACCCCCCTGATAGACAACTTACGGCTTTCGTCGGGAAGTAAATAGGGTCCAGCATGCGCATGTCGAATCAAAAAGAGATCTTTCATTCCTTAAAATCTGCTTGAGTGAGCAAGGGAAATTCACCCGCAGCGTGTCTTTCTCCCATCATCATGTAATGATCCGCCCCTTCTTTTAAACGGCTTATTTGATCCTCCGAAAGAGTTTTAACGACCTTAGCTGGCATACCCAACACCATAGAAAAATCAGGTATAATCATTCCTTCGGTGACTAATGCGTGAGCGCCAATTAAACAAAACCGGCCAATCTGAGCTCGATTTAGAATCGTAGCATGCATCCCAATAAGAGAGCCTTCACCAACCGTAGCACCATGAACAATCGCAGAATGGCCAATGGTAACCCTAGGGCCAATAATCGTTTTTTCTCCTTCATCGGCATGTAAAACAACATTGTCTTGAACATTACAGCCCTCCCCTAAAATAATCTCTTCCACATCTGCCCGAATAACAGCTCCATGCCAGACAGAAACATCTTTTGAAATAATAACTCTGCCCATCACTGAGGCCGTAGGTGCGATATATATTGCCATGCTAAAATAATTATTTTCAAATATACCATGCTTCATGATTTATCCATTAATTTATACCCAAATGAAAGAACTTTTAAAATTTACGCCTTGGAAAAACACCGACACCCTCGTTTCTTTAGGTTGTGGATCTGGTTGGTGGGAAATAAATTGTGTGATTCATCAGCCTGCTGGCCAATTAATTTTAGTCGATCATGATTTTCAGGCTCTGACGAATGAGGAAGTTGGCGAATCCATTTCCTATTTCGAAAACACAACAAACAAAAAAAACACAACACCCATTTTCGTAAAAAACGAAGACGTTCATGCATTAACGTTAGAAAAAGAAATGGCTGATTGGGTATTCATTTTCAATGCCTTGCATGAATTCAATCAAATCGATTTAGTACTACAAGAGGCTTTCCGAATAGTAAAAAAAGGGGGGCAATTATTTATTGAAGAAGAAATATCGATTTCCACGCCACTCATTCATGAGGGTTGTGGGAAAAAATTATTCTTCACTGAAGAGTTAATTACCCTCGTAGCCGAAGCTGGTTTTAGCATGGTCAACCAAAAGCGAAAAGACGAAAAAGCTATTTATCTATTATTCGAAAAATGAAAATATTGATTTAGTTTAATTTAAATCATTTTCGCAAATTTGCATTTGAATCTATTTCATTATGTCGACCAACAACCGTCCATTCATCATCGGGATTACCGGAGGAAGTGCCTCAGGAAAAACCCTATTTTTAACACGCTTAATGGAGCAATTCGACACAGATGACATTTGTTTATTATCTCAGGACAATTACTATCGCCCCAAACAACATCAAACCAAAGATGAAAATGGGATTGAAAATTTTGACTTGCCTGGGGCCATTGACGACGTGGCCTTTGCGGCGGACGTGGAAAAATTAAGGTCAGGCGAAATAGTGACCCGTGAGGAATATACCTTCAACAACTCAGATAAAATTCCAAATTTATTGCATTTTCATCCCAAAAAAATATTGGTTGTAGAGGGCATTTTTGTTTTTCATTTTCCTGAAGTTGCCAAGCTCTTAGATTTAAAAATATTCATTGACGCCCAAGATAAAATTAAATTAAAGCGCCGGATAAAACGCGATAATGAAGAAAGGGGCTATGATTTACAGGATGTCATGTACCGTTGGAAATACCATGTCAAACCTACGTATGAAGAATTCATTAGGCCTCACAAACGTAGTTGCGACATCGTAATACCCAACAACCATCACTTTGAAAAAGGCTTACAAGTCGTTGTATCCTACCTAAAAAGCCAAGCTTAAAAGGTGCTTCCCAAACTTATTTTTTTGCGGATTCTAGATAGCTCCGAGGTTGGAATTTGTAGAAAATGTGCCAACTGCCCTTCGGGTAATTGGGCAGCGAGTAAAGCAAAATTTCGTTGGAAATGCTCATACCGTTTTTGAGGGGATTGGATCTTAATTAGATTCATAAGCATCTCCTGCTTTTCTAATTCATCCTGAGTTAATTGGCGCAAAACGGCCACAAATCCTGGAATACTCTCGTAAATTCCGTCCAACTCAACTAGGGTCAACACTAAAATTTCAGAATCCATTAACGCATGAATGGAAAGTGGAAATGGCTGATACGTTAAAATACTGCCGCCTGAAAACAGAAAATTACCCTCAAAAGTAAAGTCTTTCGATTTAGAAACATCTGAATTTTGATCTTGGCTTGAGCCAGTCTTTAAGATTCCTTTTTTCAAAAAAACCAAAGAATCTAAAGGCTCTCCCGCCTGAACCAAGTAATCATCCTTTTTGATTTGAACACTCTTAAAACTTTTACTTACGTTCAGAATTTCAGATTTAGAAAGAATATTTAGAGGAGAGATTACCTCTCGAATCGATTGTGACATAGAAAGAATGGCGGATAGAACCGATTAAATGTAGTCCTTAAAATTGACAAGTCAAGCTATATCAAATCTAAATTGTAATGAAGGCCTCTATTTTCTCTTTGAGCGCGAGCATGCTTAATGATCAAATAAGCAACATTAATCATGTTTCTTAATTCGCACAAAGGAACCGTAATTCTAGACTGTTTATATAGCTCTTCATGTTCTAAATAAATCAATTCAAGTCGATCATACGCCCGTTTCAATCGGCGGTCAGTTCGAACAATGCCCACATAATTGGACATAATGGATTCCAATTCACGCGCCATTTCCGTAACTAAAACTAATTCTTCCGGGTGTTTCGTACCTTCGTCATTCCAAGCTGGAATCAATTCTGGTAGGGATTGAGTGCCAAATTCTTCAATCGATTTTTGGAACGCCCGATGAGCAAAAACAATAGCTTCTAATAAACTATTTGACGCCAAACGGTTTGCTCCATGAAGTCCCGTATAGGAACATTCTCCTGCAGCAAACAAATGCTGGATATTAGTCCTACTAAATTCATCCACGATGATACCCCCACATAAATAATGCTGAGCGGGTACTACAGGAATCATTTCCGTCGACATATCAATTCCCAATTCATCTAAACAATGCTGATAGATCATTGGGAAATGTTGCAAAATTTCATCTTTAGGAATGTGTCTTGTATCCAAAAATACATGGTCACTACCTTGCTTTTTCATTTCCGAATCGATGGCACGAGCCACAATATCACGGGGTGCCAATGACAAACGATCGTCATAACGCTCCATAAAGGTAGAACCATCTAAGTTTTTTAGAATTCCACCATGGCCTCGCACCGCCTCGGAAATTAAAAAGGATGGCTTCTTTCCTGGATTATATAAGGCGGTTGGATGAAATTGAATAAATTCCATTCCTTGAACAAACGCCTTTGCTCGGTAGGCCATCGCAATTCCGTCACCCGTGGCAATTTTAGGATTCGTCGTGGATTGATATACTTGACCGATTCCCCCGGTAGCCAACAACGTAGTTTTGCCTAAAAAAGTCTCAACTTTTTTGGATTTTAAATTAAGCACATAGACCCCAAAACATTTTTTGTCAGGGGTATCTTTAGTTACTTTTTCACCTAAATGGTGCTGGGTGATTAAATCAACGGCAAAGTAATGCGTGAAAAAATCCACCGAAGGAAAAGCCTTCACTTTAGCTAAAAGTGCGCGTTCAATTTCATTGCCCGTTGAGTCCTTATAATGTAAAATTCTTTTATCTGAATGCCCCCCTTCTTTGACCAGATCAAATGTACCATCTGCTCGGCGATCAAAGTCGGTACCATAAGAGATTAATTCCTTTAAGCGCTCAGGAGCTTCCTTTACGACCAATTCCACTACCTTTTGATTGCTTATATAATCACCCGCGACCATAGTGTCTTGGATATGTTTATCAAAAGAATCATCCTGATCCCACACGGCAGCAATTCCACCCTGAGCATATTTTGTATTGGTTTCCTCTGCAATGGTTTTTGTAATGACAGCAATTTTAACAGATTGATTTAAATCCTGAAAGTGCTGCGCAATTTTTGCGGTGTACGATAAGCCCGCAATACCTGAACCAATTACAATAAAATCATAGGTAGGCATGTTCTATTTTTTATTTACGCAAATTACCAAAAAGGCATTTAGAAAAGAATTTAAATTTAATTATTGTAATTTGCGATAAATTAAACAAACCCTTTAATAAATAAAACAAACATAATGGAATCAAATAACAATACTTCTAAGATTGCACTCATCGTCCTTGCAGTACTCACTGCAGTATTTGGAGTCTTATATTTCAGGTCGAACCAACTGACCAAAGAGCAAGCGACTAGTATCGAAGAAAAAGCAACTGAATTAGCTAATACACGCGTTAAATTAGATTCTATTTCGACTCAGTTAGATAGTAAAATAGCCGAAATTAAAGCATTAGGAGGTCAAGTGGCTGATTTAGAAGCGTTGAAATTACAATTAGAACAAGATAAAGCTTCGCTAAAAAAAGCAAATCATGCAACTGTAGCTTCTTATTTAGCTAAAATAAAAGAATATGACATTGTTCTCGCTCAAAAGGATAGTGATATTGTTGAACTGAAAAAACAAAATGGCGTTTTAACAGAGAACAACCAAGTGTTAAGCACTCAAAATCAGACGTTAAACACTGAAAATACGGGCTTAAAAACGGTTAACAAAAACCTAAGTGATACCTTATCTGAGGTAGCAGCCAAGAACAAAGAATTAGCTCGTAAGGTAAGTATCGGTGCAGCTTTGAAAGCTCAGAACATTCGTGTATTAGCTGTTAATGCAAAAGGAAAAGAAACTGAGAAGGCTAAATTAGGCGGAAAAAGAATTGACAAATTGAAAATTGTATTCAATTTAGCTCCTAATCCAATCACTAAATTGGAGAACAAAACCATTTACGTACGTATTTTAGATGGCGAAGGAAGCACGTTGTCAGACGAGGCAGTTGGCTCAGGTAAAATAAATCAAGGCGGTAAAGATATTCCTTTTACCACTTCTCAAGTAGTTACCTACTCAAATGATAATCAAGAAGTTGCCGTACTTTATTCGCGTGGTGGAGTTGTTTACAAGCCAGGAAAATATTCAATTGAGATGTATTCAGAAGGATTTACGATTGGAAATGGCACTTTCGTCGTTAGGTAAATTATTGAAATTCATGCATTTAAAAAGCCGCAATTGCGGCTTTTTTTATGACTGGCATACAACCATTATTTCGTGCCAAAAAACGAATTAAAACTTTTGTTGTAAAGAATACTGGCTCCTAATGTTTGATTGATTTGATACGAGTTTAAGGATCCTAAAAGAGTCGTTTGGACATTTCGATTATACATTTTTGTCCGCAGGCTACCATCCTTTTTAATAAAATATTCCAAAGCCCAATCGCCCAGTAAAATTTGAGGACTTGTCTGGTTCCTGGCATCCGTAAATCCTCCACTACGCGTTATTCTTAATCGATCATTCACGTTGTACGAGACCCGCAGCTGTAGGTTTGTCAATATATCCTGGGTCAAATTACCGCCTCCCAAGTAAACATCTATGTTCAAATCCTTATTGATTTCAGATGCTAAATTGCTTAACTGATTTGATAACATCTCCGTAAAATTTCCCACAATATTCCCAAGCACCAATCCACTCGCACCAAAAGGAGAAACTAATTGGCCAAAAAGCAACACGTTACTAACCTGACGGGTCAACTCCTGTTCATCGGTTTTTATGCGATTCGCGAAGGCCGTTACGGCACTATTCAAAGTAACATCTTTTGGAAAATCACGAATGCCAATATCAAAAGAGACATTGGGGGACAATAGTCTATCCTGTAAATTAATCACCACGTCGACTGGGTACCGACGTTTAAATTCAGGTAAATTCCCTTTATTAGTCGTATCCAAAAGGATAGGAAACAAACTAGCATATTGCGTATAGATTGCTTTCATGTTGATGTTGGCATTCAAAGGACTACCCGTCCATGAAATTTTGGAGCCACGCTGAATAGCAAATTTTTTATTAATGATATTTTGAAGGGAAAATGTATAATCGCCTTGATCGATCACATAGTCGCCCAACATCTTAAAATCGCCTTTTTTGTCCATCGTCATCCGAATGCCTCCCGTGCCATAGCCGCGCATGATATCCCCTTTTTTGCTATCTAATTGGACTTCCCCATAAGCCTCAGGGGTTAGATTCAACATCAAATCTAAACGTATGCCATTGTCTTTTGATTGGATTTTAATGAGCTTTTCATTGGCCGTTTCAGTCTTTAACGCCTGACTTAAAAACTCAAAATCATCATCCGCTTGCGCTTCAGATTCACGATCTAACGGAATAAATAATCGAGTACCTTTTTCACTTTTCAAATTGCCCGAAATAAGTAGGTTATCCAGGGTACCATCCAACTGAAATAAGCCGCTCGCATAACCCGTACCATAATAAAAAGAACTTGGACTCTTCTGCGTATTTAAAATTTTATATCGACTTAGATCTGCTGTTAAGGACATTTCCAAAGGCTTATCTTTCGGGAAATTGAGTTGGCCATTTAACTTAGCTACGTTGCCATCATTATCTTTTAGTTGCCAATTTTTAGCCAAAATTTGACGTCCTTGAAACGAAACCGTATCGCTCACAAAAATCGCTGTGTTCAAATAATCAAAATTAACTTTGGCTTTCTGAACGACGACTTTTCCACTAAAATTTGGATCATTAAACTGACCCCTAATTTTTAATTCACCCGAAGCCTCACCGGCTAATCCTGAAAAAATACCTCGAGTAAATGGCTCTAAAATTTCCAGGTTCGTGCGGTTCAATTCCGTTTTGAGGGCTAATTGGTCCTCCTCTGCATAGGGTTTATACTGACCACTAATGGATAAAACGGGTTCCCCCAAACGATTTAAGGTATAGTTTAAATCCATTCGTTGGGATTCCGCCAAATAAGTCCCCACACCTTGAAAATTACCCATATAAAACTTATCCAATCGGAGTGAGTCAACAATCATCCAGGAGTCAACCCGTGTATTTTGATACCAGTTTTGTACACTAATTTCAGCATTCAGTTCCCCATTCGCCTTAATGGCAAGTATAGGTTCTAAGGTTGCTAATTGGAATTTATTTGCTCGGAATCTCAAGGTTTGAGTTGAATCCAAGGACAAGCTTCCTTGCAAGGCAATCGATTGTTTTTTATTGGATATTAAAACATGTTCGGCCTTCCATTCTTGCCCTTTCAAAGTAATCATATTTTCGGGATCAAAAGCCCAATCTTGTCCTAAAATTTTCAAGTAGGAATCCTTAAATCTTAAGGACAAGCCGTCTTTTTCAAATCTCCAATTGCCTCCAAAATGCGCCGTATTATCCTCCCCTGCCTGTTTGAAATCAACGTCAAAATTAATTCGATCCTGATCCCAAAGCGCATTTAATTTAAAGTTTTCGGTGGGAGTCAAGAAATTCAACTGCTGTCTTCTTGATTGAAAAACAAGGCTAGAGGATACCTCGGGACCCCCTAAAAACTTGGAACTTTGAAGAGAAAAAACAGATTGATAAAATTTATATCCACCAAAAACAAGTGTGTCCGGATAAGACTCCAAACTGACCGAATAGGTTCTCCCCTTAGAAACATTTCCAGTAAAAATCGTATTTCGGCCGATGCCGATCGACGGGTAAAACCTCGATAAAATAGGTTGGGCTTGATGGCAAATAATGGTGAAATCAGCAAAATATTTATCATTGATATCGTATTTTCTTTTGCTATAATATGCGGTCCTTTCGTCTTCTTTTTTGTTAAAATACAAGAGATATTCATCAACTAATTGGCCTAATTCCGATTTCATTTTAGTAGGCTTGAATTCTCCATTCAATTCCACCGAAATCAAATCAGAGTTTAATCGGTACTGCCTGAATCCAACATTATTTTCATTGGCCGTAAAGGAAATTAAGCCCATGGACAGATCATCCATTTGAGGTTTTTTAATGACAATATCCGTGAAAACTGCCTTTCCTAATAAGTCATCAATGTCCGTAAA
Organism: uncultured Cytophagaceae bacterium; assembly: GCA_903933935.1. Classification (GTDB taxonomy): domain Bacteria; phylum Bacteroidota; class Bacteroidia; order Cytophagales; family Spirosomataceae; genus Aquirufa. The sequence goes on along the minus strand of CAIZMB010000141.1, from coordinate 15,399 downwards.
TTTAATGTTCAAATCAAACCCCGTCTTAATCTGAACATCCTCACTACCCCAATGTAATTTAGCTAGATCAGCATGCCCAATTTTACCCTCTAATAAATACGCGGCTTTGGGTTGTTGTAAGTTGATTTCCCCCGACATTTCAGCCACAAAATGGGTGTCTTTCACGGCCACATTTCCTTTAAATAATTGGCGCTGGAAATTCCCTTTTAAACTCACATTTTTATAGGCATAAGCGTTAAAAGTGATTTCAGAAAGTTTGCCATCAAAATCAACATGGGCTGATTTTTTCGAAAAGCCTGTTCCTTTTATTTTGCCTGTTAGATCAATATTGCCAATGTAAGGTTCAACATCCAACAGTTTCCCTAATTTAAATTTGGCTAATTTTACCATCCCATCATAGGATGAAAGTGCCATGGAATCTTTAAGCTTTAGTTTAAAATCTCCCTCCATGTAACCCAAACCGGTGTTCAACTGACCTGATGTTTGGAAGTTGTCATAAGTGCCATTAAATTTTCCATCAAAAGCAACGGAGCCCAATATTTTCATTTTTTCGGAAGCACCTTGCGTGATAAAAACAGCTAAATCGTTGGGAAAGAAAATGGAATTATTCATCGCAAAATCCATTTTTGTCGTCGTTACATTAGGCAAGCCTTTAAAGCTGAAATCACCTTTCAACTTAGATTTCTGGCCAAATCCAATTTCAAAATTCTTTAATGCCAAATTGTCCACCGAGCCATTTAGTTGGCCATTCAATTGATAATACCCCTTATAATCATACATGGCAGTAACAAATCGACCTAAATCCTCTCCTTTAACTTTGCTATTTTTCAGGTTTCCGACCATTTGGACTTTGGTAATCCACTTAGTCAAGTCATTAATTTTTTTGTAATTCATGTGGACATGGTCGCCTACATAAGAGTCATTAAAAAATAAGCTCAAGTCATCAAATCGCATTTGTCGATCTGAAATCATGAACTTGGTGTCCAACTTTTTAACCTGAAATTTACTCAATGGATCGATCGTCCGAAAACCAATCGTCTGAAGTCCTATGGTGTCCCCATGAACATAAAAATCCGCTACTTGAGCATTGATTTTAACAAAACTGAAATGTGATAAATCAAAGTGCGTGGGCGTGGCCAGGTTTTTTTCCTGCTCGTCGTCGAGTAAAAAAGCACCGTCAACTACCTGGGCCGAATGAATTTTAAACAGACTGGATTCCGTGCTGGTGGAGGTTGAATTTTTATTTACATACGCGACAATTCGATCAATAAACTCATTCAAATTTATCTTCCCCGACTTTTTTTCCAAAATTAAATGCACTCGAGGGCGAATCAATTGCGCATGTTCCATTGAAGGTTTTGAACCATGCAAAAACAAATCTGAAATACTAAAATTAATGTCTAATTTCTCAATGTAAATCATGTCCTTGCCCCAAGGATCTTTAACCCGCAAACCCCAAAAGCTTATTTCATCAAAAAACTTGAGTTGGATTCCGTCTAAGGTTAGCGGATATCCAATGGCTTTTTCAATTTTGGGAGCAAAGTAATTGGCTAATCGGATTTGATTGGATGGCGCACGGAGAAGCAATATGATTGAAAAAAATAGCAAAAAAATCCCAACCAACCCATATAGGACTGATTTCGCGAGGATCTTTAGGTATTTGACCATATTTTTCTTTTAGTGAAAAAAAACAATTTATGTTTTAATTACCTTATTTTTGCAGACGAATTTTTATGATTTTACTAGCCATTGAATCTTCTTGTGATGAAACCTCTGCGGCGATTATGGTCGACGGAGAGTTAAAATCAAACATCATTTCCACTCAATTAATTCATAGCGAGTGGGGTGGCGTTGTTCCCGAATTAGCTAGCAGGGCACATCAAAAATCAATTATTCCTGTCGTACAGGAAGCTCTGCAAAAGGCAAATATAAACAAAAATGACTTGAATGCCATCGCATTTACACGAGGCCCCGGTTTGCTTGGAGCCCTCATGGTAGGAACGTCATTTGCTAAGTCATTGGCACTAAGTTTAAACATTCCTTTGATCGAGGTAAATCACATGCAAGCTCATGTGTTGGCACATTTTATTGAAGAACCCAGACCCCAATTTCCATTTTTGTGTTTAACCGTAAGCGGCGGACATACACAGTTGGTCTGGGTGGAAGGCCCCCTCAACATGCAAATCATAGGGGAAACCCAGGATGATGCCGTTGGCGAAGCCTTTGACAAAACAGCTAAATTAATTGGACTTCCTTACCCAGGAGGGCCATTGATCGATAAGCTTGCCAAAGAAGGAAATCCTGACAAATACCCATTTCCCATGGGCGAAATGCCCGGCTTAGATTTTTCATTTTCAGGAATCAAAACGTCCATTCTTTATTTTCTCCAAAAAGAGGTGAAATTAAATCCCAATTTCATCGAGGAAAACAAGGCTGATATTTGTGCTTCCGTTCAAAAAACACTGATTGAAATTTTATTGCGTAAAGTCAAAAAGGCGATGCGTGAAAAAAATTGTTCTTCCATCGCGATCGCAGGAGGGGTATCTGCCAATTCAGGATTACGAAAAAGGTTGCAGGAATTAGGGGAAGAGAATCATTGGGACGTTTTTATCCCAGCTTTTTCCTATTGCACCGATAACGCTGGGATGATTGCCATGGCTGGTCATTTCAAATTCGAAGCAGGAGAATTTTGCGGACAAGACGTGAGTCCATTAGCCAAATACGCCTGGTAAAGATGCGGATACTTCGCGTCTAAAAACCCTATTCGTAAAGACGCGATACTTCGCGTCTAAAATTTGCACACACAACCTTTGGGAAATAATAATAATTTGTAAATCAAGTAATAGACGCGAAGTATCGCGTCTCTACTATGTGAATTGAAAACCAGACGCGAGGTACCGCGACTCTACAACACATATCGCTTTCTTAAATCATCGATTTCAGCGCATTCCAAAAAACCAATTTTAATGATTTTTCAGTATCCGTCAAGGTGGATATCAAGCGGGGGAAGAAATAAACCAATTTACCTTCCAATGGCACCAATTCTGTCACGTGAAAATCAGATTGCCAAACAGCGGGTTGTTGGCCTAAAAAGATAAATTTATTAGCCCCAGCCTTTTTAACAAATTCGGAAAGTATGGGTTCTTCGTCATCCTTAGGCTCATAAATACTCCAATCTTTGGCCGACAATAACATGGGGGGAGCTGAAAAAATTAAGGTCAACCGCGATTTTTCTAGCTCTGATATATGGCCTATGACAACCCAAGGGGTAGAAATACGAACATTGCTTTTGGAAGATTCCCCGTCTAAAGAGGGCTCTGACTCAAATGAATTCTCAATAGTTTCGGGTAGATTGGCCGCCGCTCGACCAGCCTCATTTTCTTTGGGCGATGAAGAAGAATCCTGAACCTGATTTGAATCAATCGTTTGAGGGGAGCTCGCCAACTGCATATCATTCGATCCGCGATCAGCAGGCACCCAATAAATCTCGTCATATTGAAACAAATTGGCCAAATGACTTTCTTCTGCTTTCATTTCTTAAGCTAAAGAACCACGTAAAACACATGCCTCACGATCTGGTCCCGTCGAAATAAAATTGATCGGCAAATTTAAGTGCGACTCTAAAAACGCGATATAAGCGGTCAACTCAGCAGGCAATTGGTCGAAATTTCTCATCCCTTCCAAGGAACAGTGCCAGCCTTTCAGACTTGCATACACAGGTTTCACCTTAATGTCCGTAATTTCAAATGGGATTTGATCCGTCAGCGAACCATCCGGCATTTCATAGCCGGTACACACCAAAATTTCTTCAAAAATATTTAACACATCTGCTTTCATCATAATTAATTGGGTCACCCCATTAATCATCATGGCATATTTTAACGCGGGTAGATCGATCCAACCGCAACGGCGAGGTCGGCCCGTCGTAGAACCAAACTCTCTCCCCTCCTGACGCATACGTTCTCCCACCTCATCTTCTAATTCCGTAGGGAAAGGTCCTGAACCCACCCGAGTAGCATAGGCCTTAAATATTCCAAAAACCTCTCCGATATTTTTAGGCGCTACCCCTAAGCCGGTACAAGCACCTGCCGTAATGGTATTTGAAGAGGTAACAAATGGATAAGATCCAAAGTCAACATCCAATAGAGAACCTTGTGCGCCTTCAGCCAAAATCGTTTTGCCCGCATTTAACGCGTGATTAACAGAATACTCACTGTCAACCAAATGAAATTCTTTCATGAATTCAACCGCGGCAAAAAATTCTTTTTCAGCCTCCGCTAAATCATATTCAAATTTATATACATCTAAAATAGCCTTGTGACGATCCACCAAAGCGGTATATTTTTCTGGAAAATTAGGTGAAATCATATCCCCTACACGCAATCCTTGTCTTGAAATTTTGTCGGTATACGTTGGCCCAATCCCCTTTAAAGTAGAGCCAATCTTAGCATCCCCTTTCGCTTTTTCATACGCGGCATCTAATAAGCGATGCGTAGGTAAAATGATCGAAGCCTTTTTTGAAATTTCTAAATTCTTACGCAAATCTAAATTGAAATGAGCCAGTCCATCAATCTCTTTTTTGAAAATGATGGGATCTAAAACCACTCCATTCCCAATAATATTTTGAACTTCTTGGCGGAAAATTCCAGAAGGTATTTGATGCAGTACGTGCTTAAATCCGTCAAATTCAAGCGTATGTCCCGCATTAGGACCGCCTTGAAAACGAGCAACTACCTGATAACGAGGAGCTAAAACATCCACGATTTTTCCTTTCCCCTCATCTCCCCACTGTAATCCTAATAATACATCAACTGCCATAATAAATTTTTAAAACGTAAATTATTCTTGATTTTGAGCCCGATAAGCATCTCTGTGTTCGCAATTCTTTTTGGTACATGAACCATAAAATATTAATGAATGGTGCATGACATTAAACTGAAGCATCTCCCCCACTAAACTCTGAATGGTTTGAACACGTGGATCACAAAACTCAGTGACTTTGTGGCAATCCGTACAAATTAAATGATCATGCTGGCGACGGCCATAGGACTTCTCAAATTGAGCTTGATTTCTGCCAAACTGATGCTTTACGACCAAGTCACATTCCACCAACACATCCAATGTATTATACACCGTGGCCCTAGAAACTTGGTACTTTTTGTTTTTCATCGAGATGTATAACTCTTCCACATCAAAGTGGTCATCCCGTAAATAAATCTCCTCTAAAATAGCAAAACGCTCCGGCGTCTTCCTCAATCCCTTGTTTTCCAAGTAGGCTGTGAAAATCTTTTTTACCGAAACGAACTTCTCTATTTCTGCGGACATTTAATCAAAAAAAACGACGTAAAATAAGCTATAAATTATGAAAAAAACTAAATTTCCTCTCGGGCAACCTCGATTACTCCAGTGACTTGCTCTAACTCGGCTACCAGAGATTCCAAATGATTTGTGTCTTGAATCATTAAAGAAATTTTCCCTTCAAATAATCCCTCTTTGACCCCAATCGACAAAGCCGTAATATTTACTTGTAACTCATCCGAAATGACCCGAGTCACATCATTGACCAATCCCACCCGGTCGATTCCCCGAATCACTAGCTCGACAATAAATGACATAGCTATCTGACTGGTCCACTGTGCTTTAATCACACGATCGCCATGTCGGGACAATAACTCAGTGGAATTTGGACATCCAGTCCGATGAATTTTTATCCCTTCATTTATGGTGACAAAACCAAATACTTCATCCCCAGAAATTGGATTGCAACATTTGGCTAAGGTATAATCCACCTTGTCCATGTCCTCGCCGATCAACAAAATATCTGACTCCTTGCGATCCTTATTGTATTGCTGCATTTCCTTTCGGAAAGACTTACTGTCTACAATGGGAGATTGAATCGCTTTTTCCGCCTGCTTTCGCTCATGCGACTCCTTATCCGACTTCCAGTGTTTCAATTGCTCTATGGGAATGTATGCTTTCCCAAACCGATAAAAAAGATCGTTCGCATCTTTCGCATTGAAGTAAGCCCGCAATTGGTTCGTTATTTCTAATGTCAAAACAGGATAACCCAAATGCTTCAGTCGGAGCTCAATCAAATCGCGCCCCTTAATCAAATGGGACTTATTTTCCTCTTTGATAAATTCTTTAATTCGCGCTTTTGCCTTGGTCGTAAAGACAATCCTTAGCCAATCCTCAGAAGGTTTTTGCTTAGACGAAGTCAATATTTCTATCTGATCCCCATTTGCTAATTTATGAGATAAGGGAACTAATTTCCCTCCTACTTTAGCCCCAATGCAGCGAGCACCTACTTCTGAATGTATCTCAAAAGCAAAATCCAAAGCCGTAGAACCGGATTGCAAAACGATTAATTTTCCTTTGGGGGTAAACACAAATACCTCTTCATGGTAGAGTGAATTTTTGATGTCATCCACTAACTCGACGGCAGATTTGGATTTATCATTGGATTCCAAGGCTTCTCTCACCTGCGACAACCAAGACTCAAAAGCCTGACTCGTCCTGGTATCCGTTCCCTTATATTTGAAATGTGCGGCCACACCCTTTTCGGCAATTTCATCCATCCGATTCGTCCGGATTTGAACTTCTACCCAGCGCCCCTCCTTATCATTCCCAAAAGGCATACTCATCACCGTAGTGTGCAAAGACTCATACCCATTCGATTTGGGTGTGGAAACCCAGTCTTTTAATCGGCTTGGGTTAGGCCGATAATGATCCGTTACGATGCTATACACTTCCCAGCAATCAGATTTCTCGCGATCCAATGGAACATCTAAAACGACTCGGACCGCAAATAAATCATATATTTTATCAAAGGAAACATTGCCCTTTTTCAATTTATTGTAAATGGAATAAATGGATTTTGGTCGGCCAATGATGGTATAATTCTTTTCGCGCGCATCCAGCGATTTTTTGATGGGCCGAATAAAATGCTCCACAAAACTTTCTCTACTTCGCTTATTTTCCGACAATTTATGTGCAATTTCCTTATAAGCTTCGGGCTCCGTATACTTTAATCCTAAATCCTCTAATTCGGTTTTAATCGCATTTAAACCTAGTCGGTGCGCCAAAGGAGCATATAAATAAATGGTTTCCGAAGCAATTTTCAATTGCTTTTCCTTCCCCATGCTTCCCAATGTGCGCATGTTATGTAAACGATCTGCTAGCTTAATCAAGATCACCCGAATGTCATCTGAAAGCGTCAATAACATCTTCCTGAAATTCTCGGCTTGTTGGGATGTCCCGTACTCAAAAGTCCCCGCAATCTTAGTCAAACCGTCGATGATCGACGTAATCTTAGGACCAAAGTCTTTATCTATTTCTTTTAAGGTGGTATTGGTGTCTTCAACCACATCATGCATTAATGCCGAAATAATCGAAGTAGTCCCAAGCCCAATCTCCTCCACACAAATTTGCGCCACAGCCAGCGGATGGTATATATAGGGCTCTCCAGATTTTCTGCGCATATCTTTATGCGCTTCAGCCGAGAGTAAAAAAGCTTTTTTTATTTGCTTGGCATCGTCATCTTTCAAAAAAGGCTTAGCTGTACGCAGCAATTTACGGTACCTTTTGAGTATCTCTAAACGTTCTTTTTCTATGTCGATGACAACGTTTTTCATTTAGTCTTTTTGAATTAATGCGACAGCCATCGCGGATATTCCTTCCCCTCTTCCGACAAATCCCATCCCCTCAGAAGTCGTGGCTTTAATCGAAATTTGGTCCTCTTCAATGCCCATCACGAGGGCTAAATTCTCCTTCATCGCTGGAATATGTGCATTTAATTTGGGTTGATCTAAGATCACCGTCACATCTGCATTGCCTAATTCCCATCCCGCTTCTCGGATCATCTCCATGACTTTTTGCAATAAAATCGTAGAGGCAACGCCCTTCCAAACAGGATCTTTATCTGAGAAATGAAAGCCAATATTGCGCATATTGGCAGCACCTAACAAAGCATCACACAATACATGACATACAAGATCCGCATCTGAATGACCTAGAGGCCCATAATCGGAAGGAATTAAAATACCTCCCAACCTGCATGGCCTTCCAGCGACCCATTGATGTACATCATACCCTTGACCTACCCGAATTTTCATATTATGCCTTTTTATAAATCAATGTATTGGATTTCCCCTCTGTAAATATTTTTTTAGCCCAATAATTCACTTCGCTTAAGGTGACTTTCGCCAAATTTTCCGATTCTAAATTAACCAAATTAACATTGCCTGCATTCGCGGCCATAGCTAAATTCATGGCGCGATTCAGCACCTCAACTTCCCCGAAAATCAAACTCGCCTCTGCCTGGTTTTTAACACGTTCCAAATCCACTTTTTGAAATGAGCAGTCTACAAAATCATGAATGGCTTGATTCAATTCCTTTTCCGCCAATTCCAAATCAACTCCATCACAAACTTGGCCTGAGATGATTAGTAAACCAGGGTCTAAAGATCCCGTTTGAGATACAGAGATTGAATCAAAAATTCGTTTGTTTTGAACCAATGCTAAATATAAAAAAGAGGTCTCATTCCGACCCATTAAATCTGACATTAAATCAATAGCGTAAAATCCCTCGTCATACCGTCCTGGCACTGGATATGCCTTGTAAATTCGATTGGACGGAACCTTTTCCACAATTTCCATTCGGCGATCTTCTGTCTGAACAGGTTCTTTAGGCAATTGGCGTACAGGCTTTTTCCCACCCGGAATAGGGCCAAACCACTTTTCAGCCAAGGCCTTTGCCTCCGAAAAGGTTACTCGGCCCGCTAACACTAAAATCGCATTTGACGGAACATAATATTTAGCAAAAAACGCTTTCACATCTTCTAAAACGGCCTCCTCGATGTGCTGAATTCCGGCGCCAATCGTAGGCCAACGATATGGATGTTGGGTATAAATGAGCGGACGAAATTTCAACCAAACATCGCCATAGGGTTGGTTTAGATAGCGTTGCTTAAATTCTTCGATGACGACTTTTCGTTGGACTTCCAGGGATTGAGGATTAAAGGCCAATTGCAACATGCGGTCTGATTCCAGCCAAAAGGCTGTTTCAAGATTTTGATACGGAACCGATATGTAATAATTGGTTAAATCAGGTGTTGTAAAAGCATTATTTTCACCGCCTACCTGCTGCAAAGGACTATCGTAATTAGGAATATTGGCACTTCCCCCAAACATCAGATGCTCGAAAAGATGGGCAAATCCTGTCCGATTAGGATCTTCATCGCGCGAACCCACATCGTAAATGACATCCATCACGGCGAGGGTCGATGTGTGATCTTCATGCACAATGACTTGAAGTCCATTTGAAAGCGTAAATTGTTGATATGAAATCATGAAGGTCGAATCAAAAAAAAGAATTAAACAAATGTAAAAAATTAGGCCTAAAAACCACAGTGCTTAGTTACTTTTGCAATTCAATTTTATGAGTTATGCGTAAAATCATTTTCCTGATACTTGTTTTCTGTCATTCGCAAGGCCTAGCCCAAATTCTTCAGGATACGTATGCAAAACAATTAATTTCAACGGGTTTAGATCATTTATATGCCTTCGATTTCAAAGAATCGAATGCCGCATTTTCCTTATTTAAATCAAAATATCCCAAAAACCCCGCCGGTTATTTGTTGACCGCCATGCAAATTCAGCTGCAATATTTTCCGCTAAAAGACCATGTTAATCAAGGTAAAAATTACGTGCACAACCTTGAAAAATCATTTGATTTAGCTGAATCGATGTATCTAAAAAATAACAATGATTTAGAATCCGCCTTTTTTTGCACCTCCGCTTTAGGATTTTTAGCAGCCTATGAAGCGGATAATCAGAATTTTGTCAAAGCGGTCAACTACGCCAAAAAATCATATCATTACATGAAAATTGGCCTCTCAAATTCAGACAAGCAACCCGAATTTCTATATTCTTCTGGCGTTTACAATTATTACCGAATTTGCTATCCGGAAATTCATCCCATCCTAAAACCTTTTATGTTCTTCTTTGCGGATGGAAACAAAAAATTGGGCCTAGCGCAATTAGAATCTGGCATTAAAAAAACAGTATTTGTTAAAAATGAGTCCCTCTTTTACATTGGATATATTTACAATAAGTATGAAGGAACACCGGCCAAAGGACTTCCTTTTAATTTAGAATTGACAAAAAAATTCCCAAACAATCATTGGTATTCCTTGCAAAGAGCTGAATTATTATCGCTGACTGGCAATTACGAAGGTGCGAATGAATTCATCGAAAAATTAGAAAAAACAAAGTCTCCTTACTACTTAGGAAGTGCCTTAACGTTTAGAGGTATGCGGGAAGAATTTGAAAATCGTAACTTAGCAGCCGCTGAATCTTTTTACATCAAAGCATTAGCCTATCCTTGGGAAGAACGATTTACCAAAGACATTAGAGGCTTGGCTTATTTAGGGTTAATTAGAATAGCCCAAAAAAATAATCAGACAGCAAAAGCAAGAAAGTATAGCTCCATGGCTAAAGAATATATAGAATATAAAAATTCACTAATTGAATTTAGCCGGATTACCGGCCAATAAAGGCAATATTATGGAAAGTAGAGAAGCTGGTATCGAACGATTATATCCAAAAATTTGGGGTAGAATGGCGGCTAGATTTTATTATTTGAGGGAGCTGAGGCGCCAATTAGAAAAAGTCATTTCATTGTTTGTGAAGAATTCCCCGCACCAATTATTAGCCGATTATGGCTGTGGAAATAAGCCGTACCAACCACTTTTCGACCCCTTTGTGGAGCAATATATCGGCCTAGATCTTGCCTTGAATACCAAAGCCGATGTCACCATTAATCCCGAAGGAAAAATAGACATGCCAGATGAGAGTGTTGGTTTTGTCCTTTCGACCCAAGTGTTAGAACATGTGGAAAACCCTAGCGAATACCTGAAAGAAGCCCATCGGATTTTACAAAAAGACGGGAAATTAATTTTGTCTACACATGGTTATTGGATGTTCCATCCAGACCCTACGGACTATTGGCGATGGACCTCCACGGGGCTACAAAAAATTTTGAAAGAGGCGGGATTTGAAGTGGTTTATTTTGAAGGAATTTTAGGCCGGTCTGCGATGGGTCTCCAACTATTTCAGGATGGCATTTTGTTTAAAATACCACAGCCCTTGCGATTTATTTGGGCTATGATCATGCAGCCTTTGATCATCTTTTTTGACAAAATCATTTTGTCAAGTTCCCGAAATCAAGATGCTTGTACTTTTATTTTAGTCGCTAAAAAATAAATGAAACTCTTAATCGCCCGGTCGAATTTCTTTTCCTATTCGGAGACTTTTATAGACCAACAAATCAGGCAATTAAACCCACATGCCGTCTTGTATGAAGGTTGGCAGCCAAGCAATATCCATGCTGGCGGTTCCATTTATCCCTTTCCGCTAAACCTATTAATTTTTAGAGGAAGCCTTCGGAATTTATTTCCTGCTTTCTATCAAAAAGTATATACCTACTTTTTAAAAAAATATTTGCTGAAAACGGAAACCGCTTGTCTTCTGGCTAATTATGGGCCATTGGGAATGCATGTTTTTACTGCTTGCCAATCAGTAAACATTCCTTTTACGGTACATTTTCACGGCTTTGATGCCAGCGAAAAGAAAACTATTGCTCGCTATGGAGAGGAATATCGCACCATTTTACCTCAAGCCAAAGCGGTCATTGTCGTTTCCCAAGTCATGAAAATGGATATCGAAGGAATATGCGGACCTTTGAAAAACCTCCATGTTTTGCCTTATGGGGTCGATACGGAAAAATTTAAACCCGGGACTAAAGCGTCAACAGAATCCATCCAATTAATTTCTGTGGGTCGTTTTACAGCCAAAAAAGCTCCCATCATGAGCATTAAAGCTTTTGAGATTTTGCTAGAAAAATTCCCAAATGCCCAATTTACCATGATCGGAGATGGGGAATTGTGGGAAGAGGCAAAAAAATATGTGGAGGAAAATGGCTTGGGAAAAAGTGTAGCGTTCATGGGCCAACAAAAACCCGATTTGATTTTAGAAAAATTACAGGAAGCCGATATTTTTATCCAACATTCCATTAAAACACCTAGCGGAGATTCCGAAGGAACCCCTAATTCCATTTTAGAAGCGAGTGCCTGTGGATTGCCGATTGTTTCCACCTTGCATGCAGGGATTCCTGAAGCGGTCATTCAAGGGGAAACCGGAATACTGGTTCAAGAGAGTGATTTCAAGGCGATGGGCGAGGCATTAATTTCATTAGCAAACGACCCAACACTCCGAATTAAAATGGGGGAATCCGCTAGAAATCACATGCTGAAAAATTATGAAATAAAAACACAAGCAGAAAAACTAAAAGGTCTGCTGCAATAGCAGAAAAAAATCAGTTCTTTTTAGTGCAAATGTGTATTTTTGTCAATTACACAAATTAATCCATGGGGATAGTCATTCGTCAAAGTGCAAAAGCTTCCATCGTTACCTATTTAGGTACGGCGATTGGCACTTTCAACGTGATATTCCTTTACAATCAATTTCTTTCTCAAGCCCAAGTAGGTTTAATTGCCGGCGCATTAGTCAGCATTCCCCTAATTTTTGCTTCGTTTACCCAATTAGGAATTCCACATATTGCGGTGCGATTTTTTCCTCACTTTGATGATCCGGCAAAAGGACACAATGGTTTTTTCGGGTTTTTGATGATTGCACCGCTTTTTGGCCTATCGCTTTTTGTCATTGGATATCTGTCCTTGCATGAGATTTTCAATCAAATTTATTCCGAAAACTCACCGCTCCTACCGACCTATTTTTACTACATGATTCCCTTGACGGCTAGTTATTTATACATGACCGTTTTGGAGGCCTACGCCAGAGTCCACCTTAGAATTGTAGTTCCCGCCATCATTCGTGAATTATTTTTACGCATTTCAAATGGCCTTTTAATTCTGTCCTTTGGTTTGGGATATATCGATTTCCATCAATTAATTCAGTGCATTACCTTATCGTATCTAGTGGCCGTTCTTGGCTTTTTGGTTTACATCAAACAACTGAAACGATTTTATACAAGGCTTGACTTTTCATTTTTGAGGCAACCTATTTTCAAAGAAATGCTAGGATATGGCGGCTGGGTTTTGTTGGCCGGTGCGAGCTTTACCTTGATCCAGCATATTGAAAAACTGATGCTTCCGGCTTATGCGGGCGGATTAAGCACCACCGCCATTTTTGATATTAATTCGCGCATGGGCTTAATGATTGCGATCCCAAGAAATGTGATTGCGGCCATCAGCACGCCTTTATTGGCCCAAGCCTGGAAAAGAAATGACATTAGCCAAATAGAGGATATTTACAAAAGATCATCGCTTAATTTATTGATCGTAGGATGCTTTTTGTTTTTATTGATCTGGTGCAACTTAGATTTCATTTACCAAATTATCCCAAGGCACGAAGTATATGAAACAGGAAAGTGGGTTGTGTTGATGGTGGGTATTTCCAAAATCATCGACATGGGTACGGGACTGAATTCTGAAATACTGATCAATTCGAAATTTTATCGATACGACCTTTTATTTTACATCGTTTTGGCGGTGAGTGTTGTTGTAGGGAATTTGATTTTTATCCCCTTGTACTCCTACAATGGGGCTGCATTAGCTGCATTAATGGCTTTGGCCTTATACAACACGATCAAATTTGTTTTTATTTGGAAAAAAATGGGATTCCAACCCTTTGAAAAAAGGACGATCCTCATCATCGCAGTTAGTCTACTTATTTTTGCCCTAGTCAGTCAAATCCCAACATTTACAGGTACAAAATGGATCGCTTGGGCCATGAATATTGGCATTAGAACGATCGCCATTTCGGGCTTATTTTTGTTGGCAGGATGGCAATTAAATTTATCCCCTGACTTGGAAGAATTAATCAATAATTACAAAAAGAAATGAAGTTAATGTTGCTAGCGGGCGGGTTGCCACATTATTACAACCTCGTATTAAATAAACTGCAACGTGATTTTAACGTAGAAATTAGCGTGGTGGTACCCAAGGGCAACGGAGCAACATTAGGTGCGGGGGTTTTTGAAAGTACGAATGGGATTGAATTTAAGGTCTATTTTCAGGAAGAATACACCACCTATTATGGCAAAAAATTCTTTAGGGGATTGCGCGAACTCATTAGGGAAGAGAAGCCAGACATTTTAATGGTTTCTTGGCCATACCAAGTATCTTTTGTCTTTTATCCTTTTTGGTATTTGTTTTTAAAGTGGAATAAAATTGCCTTAATTTCTAAGGAGATTCCATTCCAAGTACCCCATTATAAACAGGCGATTAGCTATTATACACAAGGTGGTGGAATCACGGAGAATAATCAATCGCATCAAAAAAATAATGCTCGGACCGCTAAGATCAAATTTTTAATTGTCCGAGAAACCCGAAAGATTTTTAGCCGCTTGGTCGACGCCCACATCAATTACCTGGAGGAGGCTCGCAGCCTTCATGCCAGTTATGGTGTAGCTGCCAATAGGGTATTTATAACCGCTAACTCGCCCGACACGGATGAGATTTTCAGACATGAGGCTACGCTTCAACATGTTACATCGAATCCATATCGGCTGTTGCATGTAGGCCGATTAGTGAAATGGAAACAGGTGGATTTGCTCATCGAGGCGGCGGTTGAATTGCGAAAAAAATATGGGTCAACCGAATTAACCATTGTGGGTGATGGGCCAGAAATGCAGATTTTGCGAGCACAGGTCATTGAGGCCGGCGCTCAAGATTATATTCAATTTACGGGGGGAGTTTATGACATGGGGGAATTGGGAAGAATTACTTGTGAGGCGGGCATATATGTGTTGGCGGGAATGGGTGGTTTGTCCATCAATGAAGCCATGTGTTTTGGAAAACCTATCATTTGCTCCGTGGCGGATGGAACGGAAAAAAGGTTGGTCAGAGAGGGTTATAATGGCTATTATTTTGAATCGGGTTCTGTGACAAGTCTAGTATCTACCATTGAAAAATTGTTTATAGATCCTGCGAAAATTCAGTTGATGGGCCAAAGGTCAAAAGAAATCATCCAACAAGAAATCAATATTCATACCGTGCTGGGCAATTACATGGAGGCGTTTCGCGGTGCAATGTCAGGAAGCGACAAGCGCGTCTAAACGCTATGTAAGTCGAAGAATCTCTCCTAGCTTATTTTAGATGCTCATGTGTCTTGAAATCAATAAGCTCACTTATTTGCCGTTTTTCTTTCAATCAAATTTATATACTCTTTTTTTTTGAGTTGTTTAGCTTTTGACATTACTAAACGAATCCCCCTACTTTCGGCGTATTACCTCGTATGAATCTTCTTAGATTTAGATGCAAAGCAGCGTATAAATATTTATGGACAAAAATTTACATCTGGTTTCATCTACATTAC
>CAIZMB010000140.1 GCA_903933935.1 uncultured Cytophagaceae bacterium | reverse complement strand
TTACTACTTAAACTTATTAGGTGGTCGTAGAGGGGATGATTAATTTCAATGATTACGTATCACAACAAAAATGCCTCAAAATTCTTGAGGCATTTTTTTATACATTCAATTTACTTTTCCGATAACTATATCCAAAATAAATCAATATACCGGCTAAGCACCAATACAAAAAGCGTTCCCAATTCAAGGCCCCCATTTGAGTCATCAAATACATATTCACCAAAAGGCCCAATACAGGTATTAATGAAAGATTATGAGTCACACTGAAAAACGCCATAACAACCCAAATCAAGAAAAAACAAGTCATAATCACATGGTCTGCCTTTTCCGCTCCACTCCAAATACCTTCAAACCATTGTTGCCATGCACCAAAAGTCGGCAAAGAAAAATACAAAGCAAGGACTAAGGAAAGCCCCACATAATACTTAGCATTGATATACGGAATTTTAAACTTTGATTTTTTCTGATTTTCAGGGTCTAAATCTAAAATTAATACGCCCCCACAAACCAGCACAAAAGCAAATAAGGTTCCTATACTGCTCAAATTTATCACTTCTTCTAAATTGGCAAATAAGGCAGGAATACCCACTAAAAATCCTGTCATGATCGTTGAAAATGAAGGAGTCCTATACTTTGGATGAATGCGCGAAAATGCCTTTGGCAACAAACCATCACGTGACATCGTCATCCAAATACGTGGCTGACCCATTTGATAAACCAAAAGCGCACTCGTTAAAGCAATAACAGCACTCGCTGCCACAACCCCAGCCACGCCTGGCAAATTAACCTTCATAAACATAAAAGCCAATGGATCCTCAATTCCAGCTAATTCGCCTGAAGGGACAATGCCGGTAAGTACCAGCGTAACCATCACATATAAAACGGTGCAGATGATTAACGCCCACATCATTGCTTTAGGAATATCTCTCTGGGGATTTTTACATTCCTCCGCGGTCGTTGAGATAGAATCAAAACCAATATAAGCAAAGCAAACAGCAGCTACACTCTTCAATACTCCACTAATGCCGTTAGGTGCAAATGGGGTCCAATTTTCTACTTGCACATAAAATGCCCCCACTCCTACCACGATAGCAATGACTGCTAATTTGAGTACCACCAAAATATTATTCATGTTTTTGGTTTCCTTGATGCCAATGTAAACTAAATAGGTAATCGCAGCTGTGATGAGCAAAGCGGGAATGTTGGCAACAAAATGCCAACCGAAAAAAACGGGGGCCGAATTAAACGCCACAAATCCTTCACGTACATTAACAGACATTTGCTCTAATTTCTGACCCGCCTCTAACGCTTGCAGAGCAGCCACGTGGGCTCGCTGGGCCGATAAATAATCCATCGTTAAATATTCAGGCACATGAAATCCTAAGCCCTCTAATAAATCCACAAAATATTTAGACCAAGAAATGGCAACGGCCACATTCGATATTGCATATTCAAGCAATAAATTCCAGCCCAAAATCCAGGCAACCATTTCACCTAAACTCGTATAAGCATACGTATAGGCACTTCCGGAAATAGGGACTGTGGCCGCAAACCGAGCATAACAAAATGCGGTAAACATGCAGGCTAAAGCTGTAAAAACAAATAATAATGAAACGGCTGGTCCTCCATTAGCCGAAGCCTGGCCAATAGCAGAGAATATACTTGCTCCTATAATGGCTGCAACACCCATAAAGGTCAAATCACGAACACCCAAATTACGAATCATGGAATGACCCGCTAATTTTTCTACTTCTAACTGATCTGATAAGATTTTTTCAATGGTTTTTTTTCGAAAAAGAGAAGCCCACATAGTTGGTTTGTTGGATGTATTTACGCCAACAAAAATACATCTTTCTTCAAGAAATTCTAATTATGTCGATTTGTCTTACCTTTGTATTATGTCAGTCGCAATTGTCATCTTAAATTTTAATGGTCGGGGTTTTCTAGAAAAATTCCTTCCTGATGTTCTTTTAAATACACCAGAAGGAAAGATTTATGTGGCCGACAATGGATCAACGGACGATTCTGTTAAGCTAGTTGAAGAAAATTTTCCAGAGGTTAGCATTATTCAATGGGCCAACA
The DNA here is from genome assembly GCA_903933935.1 of uncultured Cytophagaceae bacterium. Taxonomy (GTDB): domain Bacteria; phylum Bacteroidota; class Bacteroidia; order Cytophagales; family Spirosomataceae; genus Aquirufa. The sequence continues at coordinate 227 of CAIZMB010000140.1, read as the reverse complement.
ACCTAGGGTATGCGGGTGGATATAATTTTGCCCTTAAACAAATAGATGCTGAGTATTTTGTACTCATGAATTCTGATATTAAACCACAAAAAGATTGGCTAAAGCCGTTATTGAGCTTCTTTGAGATGCATCCTAGTTGTGCAGCGGCGCAACCCTACATATTAGATTATCAAAAACCTGAATATTTTGAATATGCCGGTGCCGCTGGTGGATATTGGGATCGATTG
>CAIZMB010000139.1 GCA_903933935.1 uncultured Cytophagaceae bacterium | reverse complement strand
CAAAAATTCAGAGGTTTAGGTTTCGCCACCGAAGCGGTTGAGGCATTGAAAAACTGGGCTTTTAAAGATCCTGATTTGAAAATAATAAAAGCCGAAACACCCATCCTCAACCTCCTTTCACAAAAAGTTTTACAAAAAAACAATTTTAAGATCGTAGGCGAAAAGCAAATCAACATCCCTGAACCTACCCCATTATATTGCTGGGAATGTGTCCGACCATTCCTACATATAAATGAAATATAGGTTTAAAACCTTTCCATTCGATATATTTTGGTAATTTTGCTAAATTAATCGCTTTTAAGATCAAGCTACCATAAAAAATTATGCACAACTTCACTTCAATAAAAGACGCATACAATATTCAAAATCTCATCAATGAAGCATTATTGATGAAAAAAACACCTCATTCCGACAAACACCTTGGGAAGAACAGAACCTTAGGCTTATTATTTTTTAATTCAAGTTTAAGAACGCGTCTTTCTACACAAAAAGCAGCTCAAAATCTAGGCATGGAAGTGATGATTATGAATGTAGGGGCAGATTCATGGCAATTGGAAATGAATGAAGGTGTGATTATGAACGGTGATAAAGCCGAACATATTTCTGAAGCAGCGGCTGTTGTCGGCCAATATTGTGACATCGTAGGAGTTAGAAGCTTTCCAAGTTTAGTGGATAGAGAAGAGGATTATTCAGAAAAAGTGCTGAACCAATTTTTAAAATATACAGGTAAACCTTTGATCAGTTTGGAATCAGCCACTAGGCATCCCCTACAATCCCTGACGGATTTAATTACGATCAATGAGTATAAAAAAGTACAAAGGCCTAAAGTAGTTTTGACTTGGGCTCCCCATGTCAAAGCTTTGCCACAATGTGTGCCCAATTCTTTTGCTGAATGGATGAATCACGCAGATGTTGACTTCACGATTGCACACCCAAAAGGATATGAATTAGCCCCGGAGTTTGCAGGTGATGCCAAGATTTGCTATGATCCAAAAGAAGCCTTTGAAGGAGCTGATTTCATATACGCCAAAAACTGGTCCTCCTATCAAGATTACGGAAAAATACTTTCCTCAGATCCTGCTTGGATGGTAACCATGGATAAAATGAAATTGACCAATAATGCTAAATTCATGCACTGCTTACCCGTGAGACGAAATGTAGTCGTGGAAGATGCTGTGTTAGATTCCGAACATTCGATTGTAATCCAACAAGCGGGAAATAGGGTTTGGGCCGCACAAGTAGTTTTAAAGGAAATGATTTTAACACTCATGAGGCAAGAAAGCCCCTACCTATTTTAACCAAGCATGGAAAAGCCCAAAATGCATGTCATTAAAATAGGGGGAAATATCATCGATAACCCGGATGCATTAAATTCATTTTTAACGAATTTTGCGCTCATTCCAGGGTTTAAAATTTTAGTGCATGGAGGTGGAAAAATAGCAACCCAAATGGCCAAAAACCTAGGTATTGAAACCCAAATGGTCGATGGCAGAAGAGTGACAGATGAAAAAAGTCTTCAAATTGTCACGATGGTTTATGCCGGGTGGATCAACAAATCCATCGTGGCCAATTTACAGTCCAAAAATTGCAACGCATTAGGATTAACTGGCCCGGATGGTGGATTGATCAAAGCGAAAAAAAGAAATCCAATTCCCATTGACTTTGGATTTGTGGGTGACATTGTAGAGGTGAATGCAAAAGGAATTAAAGACTTATTGCATATAGGATTTAGCCCCATATTTGCCCCGATTACGGCAAATGATGAAGGCCAATTGCTAAACACAAATGCCGATACATTAGCCCAGTCAATAGCCATTGGCTTAAGTAGCGATTTTGATGTAGATTTAGTTTATTGCTTCGAAAAAAGAGGGGTCCTTAAAGAGCCAACAGACGATAATTCTGTGATCCCTATGATCAATGAAACCTCTTTTGCAGCTTTAAAGAAGGAAGGAATTGTGACTGAAGGCATGATCCCTAAATTAGAAAATGCACTTTTAGCCATTTCTAAAGGAGTTAAATTAGTCAGACTTTGCCATGCAAATGACTTGAATGACGCCAGCCAAGGCACTCAAATAAAAGCTTAACATGAATAGTGAAACTCAATTTCAGGATGCGAAAAAACTATTAGGCCAACTAATAGCCTGTCCGTCTTTGAGCCGGGAAGAGGAAGGAACAGCTTCGATTATTGAACATTTTTTTAAGTCAAAAAATATCCCAACGAAGCGGCTACATAATAATATATGGGCCAGCAATCTGTTATTTGACCCAAGTAAACCTAGTATCCTTTTAAATTCGCATCACGATACCGTGAAAGCTAATGCTTCATGGACCCTAGATCCTTTTTCCGCAACCGAAATAGATGGCAAATTAATAGGCTTAGGAAGCAATGATGCAGGTGCTAGTCTTGTGTGTTTAATTTCAACTTTTTGCTATTTTTATGAGGCCCAACTGCCTTTTAATTTAGTCATTGCGGCTACAGGAGAAGAAGAAATTTCAGGGGCAAATGGCATCGAATCGCTTTTAAGTTCCAACGAATTTCCAAAGATTTCTTGGGCTATTATCGGTGAACCGACTGATTGCCAATTGGCCATCGCTGAAAAAGGGCTCATGGTGATAGACGCTATATCTAAAGGAAAATCAGGTCATGCGGCGCGGGAAGAGGGAATTAATGCCATCGATTTAGCTATCGAAGATATTTCAAAAATAAATGCATTCAAATTTCCTAAAATTTCAGACTTATTAGGGCCCGTGAAAACAACCGTAACGGTTATTAACGCAGGAAAACAACATAATGTCATTCCAGAAATTTGTGAATTTAGTATTGACTGTCGGGTCAATGAATGCTATACCCTAGAAGAAGTTTTAGAATCCTTGCAGAAATTGGTGAAAGCCGAATTAAAACCTAGGTCCTTAAGGCTAAAACCAAGTAAAATAGACTCCGATCATCCCATTGTTCAGGCAGCTGAAAAATTAGGGATTCAAACCTTTGGCTCTCCTACCCTATCTGATCAGTCTTTGCTGCATTGCCCTTCCGTAAAAATAGGTCCAGGACATTCAGGGAGATCACATACAGCAGATGAATATATATTATTGGATGAACTAAAGCAGGGAATTCAGACGTACCAAACTTTAATCGAACAATTAAACTCTTAAAGACGTGGCAAAACTTTGGCAAAAAGAAAATCAGTCGACAGACGCTAAAATTGAAAAATTCACGGTTGGGAATGATCCAGCGTATGATCTAATTTTGGCTCGTTATGACGTCATCGGTTCTTTAGCGCACATTAAAATGTTAGCGTCTGACTCAGTTAATTTGCTGAGTCCCTCAGACCAAGCAACGCTAGAGAAAGAATTGAAACACATTTTGATGGGGATTGAAGCCGGTACTTTTTCGATCGACGAAGGAATGGAGGATGTCCACTCCCAAATAGAGTACTTGTTGACGCAAAAATTAGGCGACACAGGAAAAAAAATTCATGCAGGTAGATCTCGGAATGACCAAGTTTTAGTGGATTTAAAATTATTCATGCGGGCAAAAATCGAGGAAATTGCCAATTCTGTTTCTTCTTTATTTGATGTTTTAATCAAAAAAAGTGAGGCCCACAAAGGTGATTTAATCCCAGGATATACTCATTTACAAATCGCCATGCCTTCATCCTTTGGACTTTGGTTCGGTGCTTATGCTGAATGTTTGGTGGAAGATGCGGAGTTATTAGAAGCCGCTTTTCGTTTGGCTAATAAAAATCCACTGGGCTCAGGGGCAGGCTACGGTTCATCTTTCCCTTTAAATAGAGAAATGACGACCCAATTATTGGGTTTTGAGGCACCACATGTGAACGTGGTGAATGCGCAAATGTCTAGGGGCAAAACTGAATTTTATGTGTTGACTGCCATAGCCCAATTAGCCACAACGCTAAGTCGGCTTGCCATGGATGTCTGTTTGTACAATTCGCAAAACTTCGGATTCATTGAATTGCCTTCTGAGTTAACGACAGGTAGTTCCATAATGCCTCATAAAAAAAATCCGGATGTAGCAGAATTATTAAGGGGCAAGGCCAATAAACTAAAAGGTGCGCCCAATGATTTGCAATTGTTGATGAGCAATTTGCCTTCAGGGTACCATCGTGAAATGCAATTGACCAAGGAATTATTGATGCCCACCATCGATGAAATTCTAGACTGTCTTCATATTACCCAATTTATGATGGAGGAAATCAAGGTCAAAAAAAATATTTTAAATGACCCTAAATACGATTTATTGTACTCCGTAGAAGAGGTAAACAAATTAGTATTGGCAGGAATTCCATTCCGTGAAGCTTACCAAACTGTGGGCAAAAAAATTGAAAGCGGGGAGTTTGACGGGATATCTAAAGAACTAAATCACAGCCATTTGGGGAGTATCGGTAATTTAGGTTTGGCCGAGATAGCCCAACAAAAAAACCTGGTCTGGTCTAAGTTTGGATTTGAAAAAGTGAATGAGGCTGTTAAGCATTTATTAGCCTAATCGATTAGCCATCATTTTTTGAATGTATTTCCCTAGAATATCAAATTCTAGGTTAACCCGACTGCCTATTTCCAATTGGTGAAAAACAGTATGTTCAAACGTATAGGGAATGATGGCGACAGAAAAATGATCTAGACCAGAATTGACCACCGTTAAACTAGTCCCATTCACACAAATAGATCCTTTCTCCACCGTCATTTGACCACTGCCAGCTGGATAGGAAAAATGAAACTCCCAAGAACCTTGTTGGTCTATCATCTGCGTACAAGTCCCTGTCAAATCTACATGCCCTTGTACAATATGTCCGTCAAAGCGTGCGGATGCTAACATACAACGCTCCAAATTAACTTTTTGGCCTATCTGCAAATCACCTAAATTTGTTTTTTGCAAGGTTTCGTTGATGGCAGTCACTCGATAATTTTGATTTTGAATCTCAACCACAGTTAAACAAACGCCATTGTGCGCGACGGATTGATCTATTTTAAGTTCATCAGTAAAGGGACTGGAAAACCAAAAATCAATATTACTTTGATTAATTTGCTTTTTTTCAAGCGTGGCCATTGCCTCCACTATTCCTGTAAACATGTCAAATATTTTATAATTTTACTGATTCAAAATCAAAATTACACGCAATCCGATGAAATTCAATAAATGGACCTTGATAATCCTCATAATCTTACTTGCAATTATTTATGTGAGTATTCCTAAAGATCAAATGAGTAGCCCTAAAATAAATGAGGATTCACTGGCCACGATGGAATCGCGCAAATTAAAAGATGAAACTTTTCATGATTCGGATGAATCACCGATCAAAGATAAAAAAATATTTAAGGGCTTAGCTTATTATGCTTTTAATCAAAAATGGATCATCCCGTTTAATGTTCAACGTTCAGAGAAAATCGAAAAAATTAAAATCAATATGACCGATGGAAGCCAGGAAGATATGTTGAAATTCGGAACGATAACGGCCAGCATCAATGGAACAGAAGTTACCTTGGAATTATTTCAGCATGCGGATGGCAATTTATTCCTCCCGTTTAAAGACAAAACCGCCCCCACAGAAACCTATGGAGGCGGTCGATACGTCGATATTTCATTAAATAAACTAAACGATAAAACAATTTTGGTGGATTTCAATCAGGCTTACTTTCCTTATTGCGCCTACAATCCCACATTCACATGTCCGGTTCCACCAAAAGGTAATGATATCCCGACACGCATTCCTGCTGGGGAACGAAATTTTTAGTCGGCCCGCTGAACAAAAGAAGCCCCTGAAACATCTTTGCTAATATTTGGTCGGCCCTTGTAGGTTATTTTACTTGCCCCTGAGGCATCTACCTGCAAGGTTTTTTGAGCGTTTACTTGAATATGACTTGCTCCACTCGAATTTACATCCACGTCGCGCGCATACAAATCGTCTAAAATTAAATGGCTTGCTCCGGAAGTTTCCACTTCTAATTTGCCCACATGTCCAGACATGTTAGCTTTAGAAGCACCTGAGAAATCGAGAATCAGTTTGTCTGCATTTATTTCGCCTATGTCAACTTTAGAGGCTCCTGAAAATGAGAGTCTGACTTGCTCTTCATCGGTAAATCCATTGATAAAAACTTTAGCAGCTCCTGAGAACTCACCATTAATAATCATAGGCATCGTTATTTTCAAAATAACTTTTTTTGATTCCTTATTATTCCAACCCCATGACCATTTCTCATCACGATAGACTTGCAAATCATTTCCATTTTGCTTTACTACAATTTTCTGCAAATCTTCATCACGACCCAAAGCGCTAAGCGAATACACATTTCCTTTTTGAATATGAATTTCAAAGGCATTCCCAATTTCCAAGGAATGGAAGGCATTTACTCGAAAGTTTTTTGAGGTGGGGTTCTGAAATCCAAATAAATTAATGGTTAAAAATAGAACGGGGATAAAAGATAAAAATTTGAATTTCATATAAGTGAATTTAAATGTGGATTTCTTAAGGCCTTTGTTCGGATATAATTTATGAGGATATCCAAATGAAAAAGTGGAAAAGCAAATAAGTAGGTTGATTAAAATGAGTGAAATGAATTTTTTCATGTGATCGAATTCGTTGAATATTTAGGGTGAAATCATTTAAAATTTCCAGAATGTCTACAAGATGTGCTAACGATTGTATTCGTTGCACGAGCTATCATTTTTTTCCTTTATTAGTCCATTGGACATTTAATTTAGGATAAGGTTTAAACGTGACATCCGAACGATCACCTTTAAAGCCTTTGATTAATTCGCTGGCATTAAGCTCCATTTTAGCTTGGTTTGACACGGCAACGAAGGCTCGTTGGGTTTGCCAATTGCCCGCCAATAACTCGGAGGATTCATTGACCGATACTTGGAGTTGCTTCGATTTGCCATTTAACGTCAAACTGTGAAAACCAGATAATATAACGTCTAAATTATCCACATCAAATCCACTTAAAGTCGTTCGGCTATTTCCACCTAAGCTTATTTTCTTTAGGCTAGGCGTTTGGATCGTAATTTCAAGGCCTGATTGGACTTTTGGGAACTTTAGGACCCCTTGGTCCACCTTGGCTGAGCTAGAAAAGTCATTCATTTGATCGGCCGATTTATAAGAGATTTGATAAATTGGACCTTGAGTAATTGTAATAGCTGCCGTTTCTGATTCCAATAACTCAATACTCGAAAAAGCTGGTAACGTTCTGGTAATTGAAAAACTTAAATCATCTGCTTCTTTATTCTTAGATCCGTCCGAATTAGGTAGCTTAGGATTTTCAGAAAAATCAGAATCGTCTGAATCAGAATCATTGGAATCGTTGTTAGAGAGAGGCTCCCGGTTCAAACAAACCAATCCCTTACTAGGAGTAAATACCCATTTGGAACCAACAAACAGGTCGTTTTCTTCATTTTTAAAATATCCGGCATCCAAAAGATTTTCAATATACAAAGCGAAATCTCGTGACATTCCGAAGGAAACACCATAGGGAATTAGCACTTTTATGCGCATGCGTTGGTTTCGAAATTTGAAATTCTTTAAACCAAAATGGCTATCCATCACGATTTGATCACCTTTTTGTACCCATTGATAATCGATGGACTTAGCATTCAATTCTGCATCAGCGCGTGTTTTTCCATTCGATTTGGCAAAAGAGATGACTTGAATCGTCTTGCCATCATAACCTTCTAAACTTATAGAAGCGCGTGAAAAACCATTTCGATTAAAATCATGCAACTCGTCCTCATCTAAAAATTCATCTGCAATGATTGTGTTCCCCAGCATTTTCTCCCAGATATTCTCCTGAGATTCACGCTTTAAGGTAAACACGTAGGATGAGTCCGCAGTAATTTCCTTAATTTGGTTCAAAGAAGATGTGCGCTGGAAATTTCGACCGACCATACTAAAGGAGGCAACTAAACCAATCCAACCTATTATTGCGATGGACGTAGACGTATATTGATAAGTCTTATTTGTTAATTTCCGGTTGGCCAATAAAGAGATCCCTCCAATTCCAATCCCCAAAATCATCGGAATGATGGCGGCATAAGCCGCGTAAACAGCCCAAGCGGGTAAATCCTGTGCCAATAAAAAGATAGGAACTGCCTCCCCAAAAGATATGCCCACTTGCCCGTGATCAAAACCTGAAATTCCTGCGGTCGTTAACGCGACTAAAGCAATCATGAACGCCGCTGCGATGATCAGCAAAACGATTCCTACAAGGTATTGCACAAACCAACGAACACCAGTTAATACGGGTTTTAGTGCCGAGAAAATAGTAGCAAAGGCGCGGAATGGGAAAAGTAAGATCCGGGTAATCGGCTTTTCCTCCGATGAATCTGGTTGGATCGTTTCTTTAATATTTCTTTCAATATTTTCTAAGGTGATCGGCTCCCCAGTCATTTCCATTTTGTCTGTTAATGATTTTGCCTCAGGGGTAATGGCCAAGATAAAAATATAGGCCGCAGCGCCAGAACCAAAAAAGAATAATGAAATAACGGCTAATACGCGGAGTAGGCCTATGTCCCAACCCGTGTAGGCAGCAATTCCCGCCATCACGCCGCCAATCACCTTCTTTTCAGGATCACGGTAGAATTTCCGATAAGACTTGGCCTCTACGTTAATTTCACCTGGAATCGCGATCCAGCAAATTACATAGGCCCAAAAAACAAAATTGCCAACATACAAGAGCGGAATCAATCCAAAAAATCCTACCACCATGATGACACGAACCCAAATAGGGTCGATCTCAAAGTAGTTAGCTATTCCTGACGCGACGCCACCTAGTTTTTTATTTGACAAATCACGGCGAAAAGGCTTTGAAAAAACTGCCTTAGGAGCCTCTTTAAAGGTTTGTTCTTTTTTAACATCCTCCTCTTCAATCTCCTGAAAATCTGCGATGGTTCCTAGGGAGGCAATCAAAGCGTCCACATGCACCTGGGTGATAGCTTCTGTTTTTTCAGTTTCTCGAATGTTCCAGAACTTCTCAGCAATACGTGCTTCGATGTCGTCGACAATATCTTTTGCTCCTTCAAAATTTTTGAAATACGCATGAATTGATTTAAGGTAAATATCTAATGTTGCATACGCATCTTCCTCGATATGGAAAACGATGCCTGCTATGTTTATGGATAAAGTCTTTTTCATATACCTGACGTTTATGATTGTGGAGTTTGTTGGTGAATGATTTGAGAAACCGAGGCATGCAATTCATCCCAAGTTCCATGAAGATCGTTTAAAAAAGTGCTGCCCTTTTCGGTCAACACATAATATTTGCGTGGGGGACCTGATACGGACTCAACCCATTTGTAATCAAGAAGTCCTGCATTTTTCAAACGCGTTAATAAAGGGTAAAGGGTTCCCTCGACCACCATGATTTTGGCAGAAGTCAGCTCTGTTAACATCGTAGAAGCATAAACCTCCCCCCTTGAAATTATTTGAAGAATGCAGAATTCCAAAATTCCTTTCCGCATCTGCACCTTGGTATTTTCAATATCCATTGGCTCTTGTTATTTTTTGTTGGCACAAATGTATAAAAGGTACTTGGTTATACATAGTACTTTAGAAAAAATATTTTTGATTTGTGGATAAACGGTGAGTACTTTGTGAGGAATGGTCATAAAAGTGAAAACTTTTGTTCCCCATGAACTGAAATCTTTCATGCAAGATGTTTAAAGAAGTTTCCTTGCCGCTAGCTTTTTACAACCGAGATACTTGGTTGAAAATTGCTTTTTTTTCAGTTTCGGTTATCATGGCGGCATTTTCACTCTATTTTACGGATGGATTAGTTTCAAAATTAGAGGAGCGTGAAAAGCAGCAAATCGAGTTATACGCAGAAACGATCCGTTATGTGATGACGAGTGATGAAAATGCAGACATCAATTTCTTTTTTGAACGGATAAAAAAAATCAATGAAAATAATACCATTCCCGTGATTTGGAAGGATGGTAGTGGACATTTAAACTCCATCAATATTCCCTTGAATGAATCATCCACCATGGATGAAAGGCAAACGGTTTTAAAGTTGAAGCTTCAAGAAATTATTGCTGAAAAGAATAAGCCAATTGAAATGGATATGGGTTTTCAAAAGGAATATATCTACTATGGCAATTCCAAATTACTAAAATTGTTGAGGTATTATCCATTGTCCCAACTCACCGTCGTGTTGATCGTGGGCTTTTTAGGCTATATTTTCTTTTCCTATTCAAGGAGAGCAGAGCAAAATAAAGTGTGGGTGGGATTAGCGAAAGAAACAGCTCACCAGTTGGGCACCCCCCTCTCCTCCCTAACCGCATGGGTTGAAATTTTGCGCAATGAGCCGCACATTAATCCTGATATCGTAACTGAATTGGGAAAAGATATTCAGCGATTGGACACCATCACAACGCGTTTCTCCAATATTGGCTCGATACCTGTATTGAAACAAGAAAATTTGTTGGAATTGATTTCTAGCTTTATCAGCTATTTAAAAATACGTATATCGACCAAAGTGACGATCGACATTGAGTCAAGTTTATCACCTAATCAAACGGCCAATATCAATAAATACTTATTTGAATGGGTGATTGAAAACATTTGCAAAAATGGCGTAGACGCGATGGGCGGAACAGGTCAAATACACATTCAGTTGTTTGAAGGGAAGTTGAACCAATTAGTCATTGAAATTTCAGATTCAGGAAAGGGAATAAGCCCCAAAAACACTTCGAAAATATTCTCGCCCGGCTTTAGTACCAAAAAACGCGGTTGGGGCCTAGGACTTACTTTAGCTAAAAGAATCGTCGAAAATTACCATGAAGGTAAACTAACGTTGAAATCTACTGAGCTTAACAAGGGAAGTACTTTTAGAATTGTATTGCCTAAACCATCATGATGAATTCGCCTAACGTAGTTTTTGGTTCCGCATTAGCGATTATAACGATTGGATATCTATTAAAAAGTTTTGGCTTCATCAAAACCAGTGATGGCAAGGCGATCTCAAATTTTTTAATGCACACCACGTTCCCGGCTTTGGTATTTACGACCATGATTAAGGTAGATCTTAGAGCTGAATTAATCTGGATGCCGATCATTTGTGCCCTATTTGGAAGCGTATCCTCCATTTTAGGATTTCTGATTTTCAAAAAAGAAGACCCCGCGTATCGAGGAATTCTGACTATGGGAAGCGCGGGTTACAATTTAGGTTTATTCGCCTATCCCCTCATTGAAGGGGTATGGGGTTGGGAGGGCCTTACCTATGCCATAATGTTTGACCTAGGAAATTCGTTTATCAATTTTATTGTTAATTATGGAATGGGGACCTATTTGTCAAGCAAACATCAGGATAAAAATCCGGCTAAGGCCATCGCCACCAAAGTGTTAACGCTACCGCCATTTCAAGCCATGGTCTTAGGTTTAACTTGCAATCTAGCGATGATTCATATTCCTGCTATACCTTTAGATGTGATTGAAACGATTTCAAAAGGGAATAAACCCATGGTATTGTTATTAATGGGGATTTATTTTAGTGTACGATTGCCTAAAAAATCTTTTCAAAAAGTTTTCCAAGTACTGACTTTAAGATATGTCCTAGGGCTAAGTGTGGGTTTAACTTTATATTATATATTACCCTTTAGCGACTCCTACCGCAATATGTTATTGATTTGCTTGATTCTGCCAGCGGGTATGACACTGATCACGTATTCAGATGAGTTTGATTTCGATACGGGCATAGCGGCTGCTTTGGTTAATTTTTCAATGCTCATCAGCTTTACGCTCATGTGGCTATTAGTGGGCATTTTCCATATGTCAACGGTTTAAACCAAATAAAATCGGTAATTTTACCCAACAATTAATTCTAATTTAAGTTAGATTAATTTGAACAAATATAAATTATGGTTGTACCCTACAAAGACCAATCCAAAGGAAAGAAAGAACAAGTTGCCAACATGTTCAATGCGATTTCCCCTCAATACGATTTTCTAAATCATTTATTAAGTGGTGGAATCGACATTATCTGGAGAAAAAAAGCCATAAAATTACTTCAAAATAAGGGGATTAAAACCATGCTAGACATTGCTACTGGCACGGGTGATTTTGCCATTGAAGCACTAAAAATAAATCCCGAAAAGATCGTTGGCGTCGATATATCAGAAGGAATGCTATCAGTCGGCATTGAGAAAATCAAAAAAATGGGGTTGGAAAAAACAATCCAATTACAAAAAGGAGATTCGGAAAAACTCCCCTTCTCGGACAATAGTTTTGATGCGGTCATCGTTAGTTTTGGAGTAAGGAATTTTGAAAATTTACAAAAAGGTTTGTCCGATATGTTTCGTGTGACCAAGCCAGGTGGATATTGTTTAATTCTAGAATTTTCAAATCCACGCACATTTCCAATGAAACAATTATATACCTTTTATTCTAAATATTGCCTTCCCTTTTTGGGTAAAATGATTTCTAAGGATCCTTCCGCTTATACCTATTTGCCTGAATCTGTCAAGGCATTTCCAGATGGACCAGACTTTATTCAAATATTTAAATCCGTAGGATATTCAGAAACAAATTGGATTCCCATGACGGGTGGAATTTGTTCCATCTACATAGGTCAAAAACAAAAATAACCTTGAGAAAAACGGGGCTGATCCTTTGCTGTTTATTTCTGACCCAACTAACTGTTAGGGCTCAACACAGCAAATATGTGCGGATTTTTCATGAGTACTATGACGAGAAACCTGTTCATTTTGGTTTTCTTTTTGGTTTTGCTTCCACTAATTTTTCAACGAACGGGGATCGTGCAAAATTAGGTGCAGATTCAATCGTGCAATCACCCCGAAGCTTTGGTTTTCAGATAGGCGGTCTGGTCAATTATTCTTTTGACAAGCATTTTGAATTAAAAACAGGAATGAACATCGCCCTTTATGAAAGGCAAATATTGTTTCCTTTGTCCCCATTAAAGCCAGATTTAAATCCATTAACCAGGGAATCTACTTGGCTCGAAATCCCATTATTACTCAAATACAAGTCGATCAGACGAGAGAACCATCGGATGTATGTGATAGGTGGAGTGAAATTAGGTGTAGAAGCCAATGTGAAAAAAAAGAGCTCGGCGCTTAGCGCAAATACTTCAGATTTGTCGCTTGAATATGGATTTGGATTGGAACGCTTTTTTCAATATTTCAAATTTACACCCGAATTACGATTCTCGCACGGATTGACAAATCTATATGTCCAACCAACCACCGCGACTAATTCATTTTCGAATATGAATTATTTGAAATCGCATACGGTCAGTCTCATTATCAATTTCGAATAATTTACTTGATATTTTTTCGAGCTTTTTTGGAATCCACGATAGTTTGCATGGTGCTTACAGCCGAAATTCCAAACCAACCTGCCCCTTGAAAGGATGAATTTGGGTTCGTATTGGTCAAGTTAGTGGGTATATTTGCCGCTGGCCTAGAAAACAACCCTGCATTATTTAACTCTAATCGGGCTTGTGAATAATAATTAAACTGTCCTTCTGAAATTGAAAACAGATCTACTCGAATCGTATCTTTTTCTTGGTAAAGCTCGGGTGAAATGGATCTACGAATAGGCAAAATAAACATGAGTCCATCTGCCATGGCTCCCTTTTGAAATGCAGCATCATAGAAAAAAACTAAGTTTTGAGTCCCATTAAACAACTTCCGATTTTTATATGTTTTTACTCGGAAACAATCCCCAACTCCTATTGGATCCCGTGCATAGAACTGCGCATCATATCCATTTTTAGGCTTTCCATCCGCTGCCTGTCTTGTATTTGCTTCATCAAATTGATATAATATGGAATCAATCGGAGGAACACGATTCATCGTTTCAGAGGCTGTAAATATATCATTTGCAGATTTTACGGTCAATTTATACTTGCGACCAATTTTTCCAAACAACTCAGATGGTGTTGTTGGTGTCCACACATAAGCTCCCGACTCAGTTTTAGATTCTTTAAAAACATATTCTCGCCCCTCATCATCTGAAACTGATACATTAGCACCTATAATTTTAGGGGCATCCGTATTGTCAAAATAGTCTTGAGACCTAGATAGAATTATTTTTTGAGGACCTGGCAAATTAGTTAATGTGGCCTCTATAACCATATAATGATCAGAACTAGGCGTTTTTAAGGTCACAACGTCTTCACAAGAACTCAAAAAGAACCCTAGCATCAACACAAATAGAATCGCGGTATATGCCTTCATTAGAATGAAAAATTATAGGTGACTGCCGGAACAAAAGAACCAATAATAGATAACTGGACCGCCTCTGTTTTCATTGAATTATCTTCATTAGGACGTGTATATATTGAAAAAGGATTTTTCCGATTGTACACATTATAAATAGAGAAAACCCATTCAGAGGTTCCTTTGCCAAAAACAGCTTTTTTGTTTTTCTTGGTGGCCGACAAATCCAATCGATTATAGTCCGGGACCCTGATATTTCCTCGCGTTCCAGGTAAGGTTTGTGGATAAGCAATGCCTTCGTAAATGTATTTTTGTGCAGGAATCGAATAAGGGACACCCGTGATATAAGCGAAATTAGCTCCAAAAGACCATTTTTCGCTTAAACTATACTGGCCAATAACGTTCAATGTATGTGTGCGATCATATCGATTTGCGTACCATTCGCCCCCATTAAGCCCCTCTATTTTTCGCTCGGTACGTGCCAACGTATAACTAATCCATCCGGTCAATTTCCCCACATTTTTCTTGACAAAAAATTCAATTCCATAGGCACGGCCATCTCCAAAAAGTAAATCTTTCTCAAAATAAGGATTCAAAAACAAGTTGGCCCGATCTGCATAATCAATCTGATTTTGCATCGACTTATAATAAACCTCAACAGAGGTTTCATAATTATTTCCATCAGGACCCAAATTTTTAAAGAACCCCATGGCAACTTGATCAGCGACCTGTGGTTTTATATTATTGGTCGATGAAGTCCAGACGTCCAAAGGAGTAGAAGCCGCTGTATTCGACATCAAGTGCACATATTGGGCTAAGCGATTATAACTTGTTTTTAAAGACGCATTTTGACCGACATTCAAATTCAAGGATAGCCTGGGTTCCCAATTTCCATACGAAGCTACCGTGTTATTAGGATCTGTTTTATTGATTTTTAAAATATAGCCTGATGCATTTTCAGTTGAAATAGGCACTTTAACTCGATCATAATATTCACCATTCAAACTTTTATAATCATAATATGAATACCTCATTCCGTATTGAACAGAGAAGATAGGTGATATTTTTAACTCCTGACTAATGTAAGCCGATGACTCCGTTCCCTTTTTATTTGCTTGGCCAAATTCCCTTTTCTCACCCGTAGATGTGGCGATAGCTTTGCCAGGTTTAAATTCATAGGAAAGAATTTGACCCCCAAAACTAATCGTATTCGTAGGATTGACGTAATAGGTAAAATCAGGCTTGATACTTAAATTTTCTATGTTGGACGACCATTTAAATGAATCACTAGGTCTTTTATTCTCTATATCAGAGTCTAATAAATAATCATAATTGCTATAAAAAGCCGTAGCATTCATAAATAACTTTTCAGAAAACACGTGATTCCAACGAGAAGATATGGTACCATTGCCCCAATTAAATCCAAAACTTGTTCCAAAAACATCTCGTCCAAAATAACCAGAAAGGAAAACCGTATTTTTAGCATTGATGTTATAATTGACCTTAGCCGTTAAATCATAAAAATTAAAGGAAGCATTCGCGTTGTTCCCCGTTAAAAATGGCTTGGCTAAAATATCAATATAGGATCTTCTGGCGGCAAAAATGAATGAGGCCTTATCTTTTACAATGGGCGCTTCAATAGATAAACGAGAGAAAATTACTCCTATTCCTCCATTTATTTCGAGCTTTTTGGAATTCCCTTCCTTCATTTTTACATCCAAAATGGAAGACGCCCTACCTCCATATTGCGCAGGAATACCCCCTTTATAGAGCTTTACATCTTTAACCGCATCCGGATTAAACACAGAGAAAAAACCAAATAAATGGGAAGAATTATACACGGGAGCATCATCTAATAAGACTAGATTTTGATCTACCCCCCCACCACGGACATTAAAACCAGAAGCACCTTCCCCAACAGTAGACACCCCGGGGAGGAGCTGGATGGCTCGTACTAAATCAACTTCACCCAGCAATGCGGGTATTTTTCGAATGGTCTTGATGTCAATTTTATTAACCGACATTTCGATTCCCTTTACATTTTCGTCAACAGCTCTTGTCCGAACAACTACCTCTTCTAGCTCTTTATTTGAGGATTTTAATTCTAAGTTAAGTATTTGAGAAGCACCTGAAAATAGAACTTTTCGTTCGATTTTTTCATATCCAGACGAGCTAAAAACCAATGTGTACTCTCCAGGGTTTAGCGTAATGCTATAAAAACCATACGTATTTGAAGAGTTCCCTACTTTCAGTTCTTTCACATATACGTTAGCACCTATTAAACCTTCCCCATTAAGGGCATCTTTTAAGTAACCACTTAATGTAGATTTCTGTCCCAGCACGAGATTGGGAAGACTAAGGGAAAAAATAATGATGATTAGGGCGCGAATATTCATATTCATAATAACAAATTTAATGCACAAAAATCAATTCTCATGACCACTCATCATAAATCTAACAAAATCACATTTTATTTATAAATCAGTATTAAATTGCCGATAATTTTTAAATATGATTTTTACTCGTATTTTTACCCGCTGAAAGATGGACTATGGATTTAAAAATATTTGGAAAAATAATTAGAGAAAAAAGAGGGGTGCTCAGATTAAAACAAGAGGAATTAAGTGAAAAAAGCGGAGTAGCCATTAAAACCATTCATTCCATTGAGCTAGGAAAAGGCAACCCATCAATCAAAACAATATTACGATTATTTGACACATTAGAATTAGATTTTATAGTGGTCGCATCTAAGATAAAAAATTAATTATGGAACACGCAATCAGTTTTGAAAGAATCCCGACAACCATTTTCGATGATTCAGAAAAGGCATCCAAGGCCGTTGCTTTAGAAATAGCCGCACTAATCAGGCAAAAAGCGAAGGAGAATAAACCAGCCGTTTTGGGATTAGCCACGGGATCTTCCCCGAAAAAAGTGTATCAAGAACTTATTCGGATGCACAAAGAAGAAGGCTTGAGTTTCAAAAATGTCATCACATTTAATTTAGATGAATACCACCCCATGGAGCCGGATTCTGTTCAAAGTTATGTGCGATTTATGAAGGAACAACTCTTTGATCACATTGACATACCGGTAATAAATTACCATTTACCAGATGGGACATTGCCGATCGAAAAAATACCAGAGTTTTGTAAAGACTATGAAGATAAGATAGAAAAACTGGGTGGATTGGATTTTCATTTATTAGGCATTGGGCGCAACGGCCACATTGGATTCAATGAGCCCGGATCCTTAATTAATTCGAAGACTCGCTTAATGACGTTGGACATCAATACCAAAATAGATGCAGCCGTAGATTTTGGTGGATTAGCTAAAGTTCCCAAAAAAGCGATCACCTTAGGAATTGATAAAATCATGCAGGCCAAACGAATTGTTTTGTTGGCCTGGGGTGAACACAAAGCCGAAAGTGTGGCTAGGGCAGTTGAAGGCCAAGTTACTTCCGACATTCCCGCATCGTATTTACAACAACACACGAATGCTACCTTTATTTTAGATGAAACGGCAGCTGCTTTACTGACACGGATTAAAACGCCTTGGCTCGTAGACTCAGTTACTTGGGACCGAAAGATGATCAAAAAAGCGGTTACACACCTTTCACTTCATTTGGAAAAACCGGTGTTAAAATTGACCAACAAGGATTACAATGAAAACGGGCTATCTGATTTACTTTCCTTATATGGTCAAGCGTATGAAATAAATATCGAAGTATTTAACTATTTGCAGCACACAATTTCGGGTTGGCCTGGAGGAAAACCAAACGCAGATGATACCAATAGACCAGAAAGAGCATTTCCAGCTAAGAAAAAGGTGATCATCTTTTCCCCACATCCAGATGATGATATTATCTCAATGGGTGGAACATTTCAGCGTCTTCAAGACCAAGGCCATGAAGTTCATGTGGCTTATCAAACTACGGGAAACATTGCAGTGGCAGATGATGAGGCCCTTCGCTTCGCGGAATTTGTGGTAGATTTCAACGAAAAATTTGAAAGTATCAATACAAAAGCCAATAAAATATACAAAGACGCGGTTCGGTTTTTAAAGAATAAAAAAGATTCCGAACTGGATATCGATGCAGTCCGACAAATTAAAGGATTGATCCGAAAAGGAGAAGCGAAAAATACTTGTCGGTTTGTGGGCATTAAAAAAGAAAATGCCCATTTCTTAGAAATGCCCTTTTATGAAACAGGTACGATTCGAAAAAAGCCACTGGCAGAAGTTGACATTCAATTAATCATCGATTTAATCGAAACTGTTCAGCCACATCAAATTTACGCTGCGGGAGATTTAGCCGATCCACACGGAACGCATAAAGTATGCTTAGATGGGATATTTGAGGCTATTTCTAGAATAAAGCATCGGGAATACATGAAAAATTGCTGGGTTTGGTTATACAAAGGTGCCTGGGCTGAGTGGGATATTGACCAAATTGAAATGGCGGTTCCCATGTCGCCGGATCAGGTTTTCAAAAAAAGGATGGGTATTTTCAAACATCAATCCCAAAAAGATGGCGTGGTATTCCAAGGAGACGACTCCCGCGAATTTTGGCAAAGAGCCGAAGATCGAAATAGAGGAACTGCTCAGATTTACAACAAACTGGGGCTAGCAGAATATGAAGCGATGGAAGCTTTTGTTCGTTGGAAATTCTAATTTAGACTAAAGCATCATATAAAATCTCAGCGGTATGCTTAGCATGTCGCTGAGTTCCATCATGAATTTGATGCCGACAACTTGTTCCCGACGCCACAATTTCCGTTTCGATATTTTGTGCACGGATCGTTGGAAATAAAACCAGCTCCCCTATTTGCATCGACAAATCATAGTGTTCTTTTTCGTAACCAAATGAACCAGCCATACCACAGCATCCCGAAGGAATAAGTTGGACTTCATAATTTTCAGGCAAAGACAAAGCCTTTTTGGCGGCCACCAAAGAACTCATGGCTTTTTGTTGGCAATGACCATGCAACTTTAATAAGCGTTTTTCCAGCTTGAATGAGCTTTTTTGAATGCGTTTGGCATCTACCTCACGAGCAATAAACTCCTCTAACAGCATAACATTTTTACTCAATTGCTGTGCCTTTTCCAACCAATCCTCTGAAACTAAGTCAGGATATTCATCACGAAAAGTTAATATAGCAGATGGTTCAATTCCCACTAAAGGGATATTTTCGTCAATTAACGTAGACCATAATTCCACATTGGCTTGTGCCAAAGTTCTTGCTTCATCCAACATTCCTTTGGACAAAAATGAACGCCCAGAAATTGGATGAGGGATGGTTTTAACTTCGTAGCCTAATTTTTCTAGCAAAAGAACTGCTTTTTTACCTACTTCGACATCATTGAAATTTGTAAATTCATCCACAAACAAATACAATGATTTAGAAGAAGAGATTGAATTTCTTCCTTTCAGCCAAGACCATAAAGTGTGATTGGCCAATAAAGGCATCGTTCTATCTGGATGAAAACCAACCAATTGATTAGACAATCGGCGTAAAAATGGAGTTCCCATCACCAAGTTATATAAGAAGGGTACGTAAGATGCTAGGGAGGAAATGGAAGCGAAATGACCCACTAACCAACTCCGTAAAGGGGTGCCGTTCTCATTTTGGTATTGATATAAAAATTCCATTTTTAATTTCGCCAAATCCACATTAGAAGGACATTCAGCCTTACAACCTTTACATGCCAAACACAAATCCATTACCTCCTTAATCTCTTTGTGATTAAAGCGGTTAGGCTGTGTGGAACGCGTTAAAAACTCTCTTAGGATATTGGCACGGGCTCGAGTCGTTTCTTTTTCGTTTCGAGTGGCCATAAAAGACGGACACATGGTACCTCCCGAAATTGGTGTTTTTCGGCAATCGCCAGAACCATTGCATTGCTCCGCATGCTGTAAAATATCCTGATCTTTATACCTGAAAGCAGTATTGAACGCGGGTGTTTGTTGGCCCGCCTCATAACGCAAAAAGGTATCCATTGGCGGCGTATCCACAATTTTATTGGGATTGAAAATTCCCTTTGGATCCCACCATGACTTTAAATCACGCATCAATTGATAATTCGCTTCACCGACCATCCACGGAATAAATTCACCTCTCAATCTCCCATCACCGTGTTCTCCTGAAAGTGAACCCTGATATTTTTTTACGAGTCGGGCAATTTCTTCAGCAATATGTCGAAACTGTTGGTGCCCTTCGTCCGTTTTTAAATTTATGATGGGCCTTAAATGCAGTTCTCCTGAACCTGCATGCGCATAGTGCACACAATATAAATGGTTAGCGGTCAGAATCTCATTGAATTCTGCAATGAACGCGGGCAAATCTTGCACATCAACCGCTGTATCTTCAATCACTGCCACAGCCTTTTCATCACCTGGTAAATTGGACAAAAGACCCAAGCCAGCTTTTCTCAAATCCCATACTTTTTTTACTCCATCACCTGTCACATACGGAAAATGATAGCCAAATCCTTCAGCACGCATAGCTTTCTCCAAATCCTGAGCTTGTTCAGCAACTGTATTTGCATCATTTCCACGAAGTTCAACAACCAAAATAGCCCCAGGATCTCCTTGAACAAAGAAACGATTTTGACTCTGTTCTGGATTGGCTTTGGTACATTCCAAAATGTAATGATCCATCAATTCGGATGCGGATGGATTGAAACGCAAGGCAATTAAATTAGCTCGTAATGCCTCATCTATTGTATTAAAATGGGCACAAACTAAACCTAAATGCGCGGGGGGCAAGGGATCCACATGCAATTTAATTCGAGTAGCAAAACAAAGTGTCCCTTCGGATCCTGCTAGCAGATTACAGAAGTTGAAACCCGGCTTTCCAGCTATAAAAGAACTAGAATTGACTAACATATCTAGCGCATAACCCGTATTTCGGCGATTAATACTAGGTTTAGGGAATTCAGAAATAATGTTGTTTTGAACGATGGGGTCCGATAACACTCGAAGTGTCTCCGCATATATATTCTGTAAGCGACTGCCCTCAGTTAAAGTAGATAACGTTTTGAACGGATCTTCCGCTTCAAAAGTCACAAAAGTACCGTCAGATAGAAAACCTTCAACGGCCAAAACATGATCGCGCGTAGAACCGTATACGATGGAATTAGATCCGCAGGAATTATTACCTAGCATTCCACCTATCATGGCGCGGTTTGCTGTTGAAGTTTCCGGACCGAAAAACAAACCCTGTTTTTTCAATTCTACATTCAAGACATCACGAACGACACCTGGTTCTACCCAAACATAAGATTCCTCTTTATTTATTTCTATGATGCGGCTGAAATACTTCGAAACGTCAACCACCAAGCCCGAACCTACCACTTGGCCCGCTAGAGAAGTCCCAGCAGTCCTAGGAATAATTGGTATTTGGTGCTTATCGGCAAAAGAAATTAAAATCTGAATGTCCTCAATCGTCTCAGGAATAGCTACTCCTAAAGGCATTTCTCGGTAGGCAGACGCATCCGTCGCATACAAAGTTCTCATCACAGTATCTGTAAACAGGGAACCTTGTAATTGTTCTGCTAATTCCGATAAGATTGTAGGAGTTAAGGTAGAAACCGCCATGCCATTCATTTAATTCTTAGGTTGCAATTTACACAAACCTAAGATTAGTAGCAATTGCGCCAAGATATAAGTAAGCATCACATAAATTGAATTCCCAGAAAAAGAGAAATAAAACTTAGCTAAAGCTAATAAGCTATCAGAAATGACAAAAAAGATTGCGCCAATGAATATTAAATAATAGGAAGAATCCTTTTTTCTTAAGAAGGCTGAATAAAGCATTGCGCCGAGTGCCAGTGCATACAAACTAACAGGTATGTATAAAGCGGCTGAAATGAGTGGCAGTAAAAAAGCTAAAAATCCTATGACATAAATGAGTACTGGAATGATAGGCAATGAAAACCATTGGCGTAAATCAAAATAGCCCGCAGAACTTTGTGATGAAAATAGACGAATATAAGCTATTTGCATAACTAAGAATGAACCTAAGCCTAGTTGGAAATACAAAGGCGAATTTCCTGGAATCAATAAAAACATGTCACCGAGCCAAGCAAAAATAAGAATGAAAATTAATTTATTTCGTATTAAAATATGTGTTTGTGAAAAAACATACAGCATAAGCATCGGCATCAAAAGGGGCTTAGTTACTGTTCGAAGCATAGTCTGCTCGATGGTTGCCGATAAGATATTTAATGCTCCAATAAGTGAATAAATAAACAGAGCTATTCTAGCCATAGTTT
>CAIZMB010000138.1 GCA_903933935.1 uncultured Cytophagaceae bacterium | reverse complement strand
TTAAAATAATAATTTTATATTTGAATAGTTTTAGTTCTGATGCAAAATACGAAAAAAGTAGATTTAGTAGCCCAGTTTCGCAAAGAAAACGTCGATTTCTCTAAAATCGAGCAGGCCCGAGCGTCAAGAACGATTGTCAATACTGGCCTTGAAGCGTATACCGGGACTTGGGAAACTGCACAAAAGAAACATCTGTTAAATCGTGTTTTAACAGGTTATTCAAATAAACATTTACTAGACCTCAACAACCTTTCTTTACAAAAATCCTTAGACTTAATCTTCAAGCCCGAAAAACAACCGAGCGTTCCAGTCAATGACTATGACTATGAAATCACGAAGGAGGAAACAGAAAAACAAGGTCACGTATATATAGAACCGGGGAAAGAATATGCTTTTGCTCCAGAACCTAATGGATCACCGTGGCCGAGGCATCAATCGCATGACGCTTGGCTTTTTAGAAACATGGCTCAGCAAAGTACTTCGATACACTGGCGAATGGTTTTCTTTCTACACAATCTGTTACCTGCCGGAAAAGGAAGCGTCAAAATGTTGTATCAATACTATATAACTCTTTTTAACACATCCTTTGAGTCTTACAAAACTACGATTTACAAAATCACTTTAGATCCGTTGATGTTGGATTATTTGAACCTACAGCACAGCCAAAAGAATAACCCTGATGAAAATTATGCCCGTGAAGTGCAGGAATTATTTACGGTAGGCAAAGGACCCAATTCAAAGTTTACAGAGGAGGATGTTAGTGAAATGGCTCGATTACTAGTGGGCTGGCAATTCAACAACGACAGTAAAAACAAAATGACGGGGCCCATCACCAATATTTTTAATGATTGGAATCATGATACCGCAGATAAAAAATTCTCAGCTTTTTATGGCAATCGCGTAATTAAAGGTCGTAAAGGCCAGGATGGCAAAAAAGAATTAGATGAAGCGATCGACATGCTATTTAGTACGAATGAATGTGCTTTATACCTATGTAGAAGACTTTACCAATTTTTCTGCTATCCCATGATTAACGATACCGTAGAAAAAAATGTCATAGTGCCCATGGCGGATTTATTACGTAAAAATAATTACGAGCTCATAGTTCCGCTTCGTGCACTTTTAGGAAGTGCTCATTTTTACGATACCTCATTTTATAATTCGATGATCAAATCTCCTTTAGAATTTATATTCGGATTTTATAAGGAATTTGACATGTATTTATTTAATACGGGAGGAGGGGATATTCCAAAGAGATACTCAGACCCCCTTACCGCCAATTTTTACAAATACAAAAGTTTGCAGTGGGAAATGGGCAACATTGGTTTAAACTTTACGGACCCACCTAGTGTATCTGGCTGGCCTGCTTATTACCAAGAACCCGTTTACGACTTGTTTTGGATTAATTCGGATACAATCGCTAAAAGGTCTAATTCAGGAAATGGCATTGCCAAATGGGGCGCATGGGTTGGCTCAGGCGATACCAAAGGGAATGTACACAATCAAATAGACAAAATTAAATTTGTCAGCTTATTGAAATCTCCTGATAACATCGACCTTGTGATCGAGGAAACGGCAGAAAGAATCATGAGCGCACCTATTTCTGCTAAAGCGAAAGAACGTATTAAAGCGAGTGTATTGGGAGGAAATGCCCCGTCGTATTATACGCAATTATATCAGTCGCATATGAGTAAACAGACTGAAGAGACTCGATCAATTTTAAGTAACCGATTAGAAAATTTGTTTGGTGCCTTATTCCAAATGGGAGAAATCCACTTGTTTTAATATGGATAGAAGAAAATTTATACATCAAATGACGCATGCAGCAGCCTTGCCTGCATTGTTTTCTTCTATTCCCTATGAATCACTAGGTTTTGGATCACAATCCGAATTAGCTCAAACAGTGGCAGAAGGTAACATCCTTGTGATCATCGTTTTAAGTGGGGGCAATGACGGCTTAAATACTGTCATTCCTTTGAATATGCTGTCTAAATTGAATAGTATTCGGTCAACAGTCATGTTGCCAGACAACAAAATATTGCCATTGGAGGGGACGGAACTTGGGCTTCACCCATCCCTAAAAGGTTTTCAATCCTTACATAAGGAAAACCGATTAAAAATTGTGCAGGCTGTGGCCTATCCTCAGCCAAGTTATTCGCATTTTAGGTCGATGGACATTTGGGATTCAGCCTCAGATGCTTCGAAATACGAGAATAGCGGTTGGGCCGCACGTTACCTAGAAGCCAAGCACCCAAATTTCCCTGAAGCCTACCCTACTGAATTATTTCCACATCCTTTGTCCATGGAAATTGGTTGGAATTCATCGTTGATGTTTACAGGTAAAAAATCATTTACCAGCGTGGTGGCCTCAAATCCAGAATCTTTTTATGAGATCATTAATGAGTTTGATAATAACTATCCTTCGACACCCATCGGCGAAAAATTAAAGTATTTGCAGCTCATGGCCAAGCAATCCAATGCCTATGGAAAGGTGTTAAAGGAGCAATTTAAAAAAGGAACTGATTATGCGTTTCCAAGAAGTAATTTGGCGGACCAATTAAAAATCGTCAGTCGACTGATCTCAGGGGGATTACAAACTAGGATATATAAAGTTCAGATTGGCGGTTTTGATACCCATAGTGCGCAGGTAGAACCTGGAGATAAAACGACTGGAATGCATGCGACCATTTTAAAAGAAATAGATGAGGCGGTAGCTGCGTTCATGAAGAGTCTGGACCAAATGGGAAAATCCGACCGAGTGTTAGGCATGTGTGTTTCAGAATTTGGTAGAACGGTTCATTCCAATGGAACGAATGGAACAGATCATGGTACCGTTTCACCTGTTATTTTATTTGGCAATAAAGTAGATCCTAAGGTCGTTGGCAAAAATCCGATCATTCCTGATAAAACCAACTACTCTTACGAGATGGACATGCAATACGATTTCCGTCAAGTTTATGCGTCGGTTATGAACCAATGGATGGGAGGCTCAAAGGCATTTACCAAAGAGATTTTATTCAATGACTTTACCCAAATCCCAATTATCCAGTCGGCCTACATCGATTCCGACGAAGATGGTGTGCCGGATATAGTCGACAAATGCAATGACACGCCTATAGGTGCATTAGTAGATATTAATGGCTGTGAAATTTTCACTTTACCTTCTAATAATTTTAAGGTAGAAGTAGTGGCTACCACGTGCATAGGTGCGAATAATGGATCTTTAAAAGTTTCCGTTCTGAATACAAACTATTCCTATTTGTTAACCGTCAAAGGACCAAACAAATATGAAAAACAGGTTATTATGCCCAAAGGAGTGGCCAATAGCGTGTTGAATGGTTTGGTTTTAGGTGAATATAATATGGTCTTTACGGTAGAGAATGTAAAGAATTTCCAACAAGCCTTTGATGTAAAAATCACTGAACCGGCTCCATTAGTTGTACAATCGACCATCGATGCAGGAAATAAATCCATGAGTATCCAACTGGGTGGCGCCACTAATTACCTCGTACAAATAAATGATGCTGCCTTTAAAGTGACGGAGGCCAATTGGTCTACCGCATTACCCGCTGGTTTAGTGAAACTCCAAGTGAGCACCGATTTAAATTGTCAGGGGGTTTATGTCAAGGAGTTTTTTGTTTCAGAGTCAGTCGATGCATTTCCAAATCCAACGACCGGACCTGTTCAAGTTCATGTGCAGGGAATAGATCAAAAGGTAGATATCTCAATAGTCAATGCAGCGGGCTTAAATGTCTCAAATCAAAACTACTCTGTTCCATCCTCAAGGTTAGTCGGCTTAGATTTAAGTACCTTTTTCGCCGGTATTTATTTAATTCGAGTACAAGGAGAAACGGTAGATAAAACGTTAAAAATAATTAAGCTATGAAATATCTAGGAATTTTATGGATCAGCTTATTGATATTTGCTTGCTCAAAAGGTAAAGAAGCAGTTAATCCAGTTGTGGTGGTGGTTCCTCCTCCGACGGCCGCTGGACTTACCTTGCCGGCCAACAACACAGTTTGCTATGAAGGAAGTAATATATCCAGTGTAACGTCCGATGTTTCATTTTCTTGGTCCACGGCAAAAGATACAGATGTATATGATTTGGTGATCACCAATCTAAACACCTTAACAAATACTACAAAATCAGTCAATAGTGAAAATAAAGCGACAGTAACTCTTCTTAAAGGCACGCCTTACCGTTGGCAAGTCATTTCCAAATCCAACAAATCCAAAGAAACGGCTAGCAGTGAAATTTGGAAATTTTACCTAGCTGGAGATGGGACTTCTACCATAGCACCATTTCCAGCCTTGATTATTGCCCCTGCCAGTGGCGCAAGCGTGACACCCAATGCAGGAAAAGTTAATCTTATCTGGTCAGGTTCGGATGCCGACAGCAAGGTATTAAGCTATGAAATTTACATAGACACTGATCAAGCTAAAGTTTTAAATAGGCAAGTCGCTCCGAATGTTACCTCCAGTTCTAATCTTTTGGTAACAGTAAAATCAGGCTCTGTCTATTATTGGTCTGTGAAAACGAGCGATGGAATTTTAAGCTCCTATACCATCCCGTATAGCTTTAGAGTAAATTAAATTCAATTATTTTCTTTAATTTTTCTAGTACCCATTGGAAAAAATGCACTATTTTTTTGAGAAGCAAATAAATACCCCTTAGTAAAATCGAAGTTGCAATGGACTGCCAGCCGTAACCGAGTAGCATGCCAAACATCAAAGCCAACGCTAAGTATTTTCGAGCGGGCATATAATTATAATTTAGAACTGAAAAAAAATAAGCCCAAGAAGGGCTTATTGGTAATTCGACTTATTTTTTTTGTCTCTTTTTTCCTCTTTCTTTTCCTTAGGCGTTTTAGTTGCCTCCTTCTTTTCGGATTTTTTTGAATTCATCCCTTTGGCCATCTTAGTATCGATTTAAAATTTAAAAAATATTGAAGTGGAAAGGAAGCGAAAAAAAAGGTCTGCTCAAAATTTTATTTATATCGAGGACAGTTAATTTTTATTTACTTGGCTTAATCGAATCTCCCTTAAATCCAAAATTGCTCCTTTGGCAAATTTCGTTTGAGACTTGAAAGTGATTTTTTGTACCCCTTTGTTTAATTTAATGACTCCAACTTTTACTACTTTATACGTTTCCCAAGAACCGCTCCGAGCCACAATCCCTTTCAAATTAGCCGAGGAACTAAACAAGATAAATTGCTTTCCTGCCTCCAGATTATCCACGGAATACTCGATGCTTACCTGATATATACCTGTTTCTGGCACTTGGACCTGCCATTCTACTCGGTCTGCTGCGGTAAACCAGCCATAAGCTCGCCACTCAGGCATGTATTTTATTTCGGGGCCAATCGCCTTCCCTTTTTCAGCACTGAGCCTCAAGGTGCCATTTTTTTCTACTCGAACTACACTTGGTTTTGGAGTTGCATTAGCTGCTATTCCCAAGAAAAAAAAATTCAATAAGATCAATAATAGTCCGTTTTTCATCTTTATTTAGCGTCTTTATTAAACAATTCTAAGGCTTCTGTATCCTTGTATTCAATCATTTTTGCTTTAAGTTCCGACTTCAATTTCTTGATAACTCCTGCATAAGCTTTGTCGCCATACAAATTCTTCATGTTTTTAGGATCCTTTTTGATGTCATATAATTCCCAAGAATCCTGAGGTCCATAAAATTTAGCCAAAGTATATTGGTCAGTACGCAATCCAAAATGCGGAGCCACACGATGAGGCTGAGGGTATTCATAATAATGGTAATAGGATTTATTATCCCATGATTTTTTTGGATTTTCAAGTAAGGAATAAAAAGATTTCCCTTGCATTCCCTCGGTTGGCTTTATCCCTGCAATATCTAAAACGGTAGGTGCCCAATCGACATTCGAAACGACTTGTTGGACCTTAGTTCCTGGCTTAATTTTTCCAGGATACTTAATCACAAAAGGAGTTTTCAGGGACTCTTCATAAATAAAGCGCTTATCGAACCAGCCGTGTTCTCCCATGTAAAAACCCTGATCAGAGGCATAAATAACTACGGTATTTTTAGACAAACCTGTTTTGTCTAAATAATCCAAAAGCTCTCCAATGTTACGATCCAAAGAACGGGCCGTTGACAAATAATCCTTCATATACCTTTGGTATTTCCATTCCACCAATGCCTTTCCTGTCAAATGTTTCTCCTCAAATTCCTTGCTAACCTTATTTTGATAGTATTCATAAAAAGCAGCTTTTTGAGCAGGCGTAAAACGCTTGTAAGTTGGGTTATTAAAATTGGCATTTACCTTCAAATCTGAGCCTAATACCATCGTTTTATCGACGGTCATATCTTGGTCACGAGCGGCAGTCCTTCCTTCATAGGTGTCGTAAAAATTATCCGGAATTGGGAAAGTCACATCATCATAAGAACCTAAATCCTGTATATCCGGAAACCATTCGCGATGAGTGGCTTTATGACCGACCACCATAAAAAAGGGCTTAGATTTATCTCTTTGCTCTAGCCACTCCTTTGAAAATTTAGTAATCAAATCAGATACATAACCTTCGTATTGAATCTTTTCATTTTTTTTATTGATGAAATCAGGATTGTAATAAAATCCTTGGCCAGGCAAGACATTTAAAAAATCAAAGCCATGAGGAAGAGCACCTAAATGCATTTTTCCGACCCAAGCGGTTTGGTATCCATTTTTTTGTAAGGCTTCAGGAAAAACGGGTTGGTCTATATTGAAGACCTTTTCATTCACCTTATAGCCATTCATGTGGCTGAATTTTCCGGTTAATAAGGTTGCCCGACTAGGCCCACAAATGGAATTAGTTACTACGTTATTGTACAAAATAGCACCGGCTTTGGCAATGCGATCGATATTAGGTGTTTTGGCGATTTTACTTCCATAGGCACTAATGGCCTGTGAAGTATGGTCATCAGAAAATATAAAAATGATGTTAGGCTTCTGACTAAGAGCGAAAAAGCTAATGGTTGACAACAAAAAGGTTAATAAATTTTTCATAGCATGTAGGTTAATTGATACGTCTCATGGTTACTAATTTAATTTCAAGGTCATTCGGCTTCAGGAAATTTTGGCTCATTCATGTAAGCGTACTATTTCCTGGTTTCAAATGAATAGTTCCTAAATTCAAAGATATAAAATCTTTCATAAAGGATTCATACCGTTTCATTTCTCACCTTTTTAAAATTATTTTTTCTGATACACCTTCACATAATCCACAGAAAAAACATCGGGAAAAATAGTTTTACTTATGTCGGCCAAGACACTTGGAATTTCCATACTTAAAATCAGGTATTCGGGAATTTGAGAAACCCCAGCCGAAACTTCATAAAACTTAAGTCCATCGATGTAAAAAGAATAGGTTTCTTGAGTCCATAATAATCCAAATGTATGAAAACCTGAACTAACTCCCTTGAGATAACTTTGCATCCCCCGGGTGGTTTGTTGGCCCGCCCCATAAGGTCCCCAATGCACATTATGAGACACAATATCAGTCCCTAGTTTTTTAAAAAACTCCATGATATCCACCTCAGCTCCATATATTTTTGGGTCAGTTCCACCGGCCAATTCCGGAGATTGCAACCAAAAAGCGCCCCAAACGCCAGGAGAATTTTGAAGCTTTGCTTTGCATTCAAAGTAGCCATATTGAGGCATGAATTTTCCTTGTGTCCCAACCGCACTAATCAGAATTGAATCATTTCTTTTCAAGGCATATAAATTCAAAAGCCCATCTTTCACCTGAATCGCTTCCGTCGACACATAACCCAAGGCACGCTTGCCTAAACCTCGGGGTTTCCACTTTAAGGTGTCCAATTGGCTCCCATTAAATTCATCTTCCCAAACCAATGAATAACCCAAATTAACTGGATTGAATTTATCCATCGACATAGGTCCCTGAGCAGGTCTTTGAGCCAAAATTACTTGTGGGACTAGGCCACACAAAACGAAAGCGAAAATGAAATTAAATTTATTTCCCTGCATATTTTAATGAATTATTAATCAAAGCCTTATTAATACATACCAATATAATAGCTATTTTTGTCAAGTGAAAACTTACCTATTTACTTCCATCATACTCTTGCATTTTTTTAACCTCAATGGCCAATCCATTTCAGGAACTGTCCGTGATGAAAAAACGGGCAAAGCAATTCAATTTGCAAATGTAAGTCTTTGGAAAAAGGATTCCACTGTTTTCCAAGGCACCTTAAGCGACACGCTGGGGAAATTTAGCTTTAAAAAAATACCGGGAAATATTGCTTATCTCTATGTTCAAGCGCTAAATTATCGTTCAGTTAAAGAAACCATAATCGCTTCAAGCACTTTATTTAACATTCGTTTAAAACCAGAAAATACACTTTTGAATGAGGTATTTGTCCAAGGAGAACGAGCTTCTAATACCACACAAATAGACAAACAGGTTTTTAATGCACGTCAATTTCAGAATGCGGCCAATGGAACTGGTCTTGAATTGATTCAGCGATTACCCTCTGTCACGGTCAATATTGAAGGAAATATCTCTTTGAGAGGTAGTTCGGGATTTGTTTTATTGGTCGATGGCAAACCCTCAAGTCGAACTCCGGCAGATATTTTAGCACAAATTCCGGCCAACTTAATTGAGAGTATTGAAGTATTAACCACCCCCTCCGCTAAATATGATGCAGATGGAAAGGCTGGAATGATCAATATCGTCACTAAAAAAGACAGCAAAATAGGAACTTCC
>CAIZMB010000137.1 GCA_903933935.1 uncultured Cytophagaceae bacterium | reverse complement strand
GAAAGAAAGAAAGAAAGAAATGGAAAATAGTAATCCCAATATTTTCAATAGTAAATTAATTGAATAGTTTTATTATTATTTCATCGGAAAACTTTAGTTTATGCCTCTAAAATTTGTAAATGTGTATTTTGTTTCCAATTATTTATTTCTGTTTACTCAATTTAATTTCACTCTTAAGTAATGTTTTATTAGTTTCGTTGGGTGTAAAAGAATTCCGAATCTATCTGTTTTTGTTAATTATTAATTGCTAGAAAATTTGTCTTTTTCAGAATTTCGAACCATCTGAAAATATTTGTTATGAATAGAATTTACGACTCAAGTTTAGTTTATCCAAAAGAAAAAAACGCTTTGGCTATTTTATGCTATAAGCCAAGTATTGAATGGTGCGAATTTCTTGATTGTCTAAAAGAAGAATATGTGATTTACTTAATATGCGATGATTATAAAAACAAATCCTTGTATGATTCCTTGTCAAGTTCTTATAATTATTTAAAAATAATTTTCATTTCAGATAGTGAATGTATTGAGAACAATTTTACCAATTCTAGTAGTGAGGCGGGCACTGCCGGAGGAAAACTTGCACTTGCTTGGGATAAAGGCTTATATTATTTTAGCCGCTTAAATACTTCACATGAATATGTTTGGTTTATAGAAGATGATGTTTTTATTCCCCATAAAAACACACTTAACAATTTAGATATTAAATATTCTGATTGCGACCTATTATGCTCTAACCATAGAATTAATTCAATAGGATTTATAGGAACAGGATATACAGGAGACAACTGGATACATTGGAGAGATGCAGTAGGAATGTCAGACCTACCTTGGTTTAGTAGTATGGTATGTGTTTGCAGGATTTCTAAAAAGCTTTTGCTTGAAATATCCAATCATGTTAAATCAAAAGGAAGATTATTTTTTATAGAAATATTATTCAACACTATTGCATACCATAACAAATTAACTATTCTTGTACTTCCAGAGTTGGGAAAACTTCAAATTCATCTTATATCTAGATTTTCGAAAAAAAGTATATTTGAAGATCATTTTTATCATCCTTTTAAAGACTTTAATCAACAAAAAATATGGAGGGAGGGTGTCGAGGCAGAAGGGTATTCATTGTGGTTTATGAATGGCACAAATGGGCCAACAACTTTAACATTCACCAATTTAAAATTTGCTGTAGAAAAAAAAGTAAAACAATTATTGATTAAGATACTTTATCCAACCTACAGCATTCTAAAAAAATGTTTGCAGTAATAATTAACGAATTCTTGGGAACAATAAAGTTATATTTCTTCAAAAGTTAACAATAATCATTAGACAAATAAATAATATTATCTCTTTAAAAGATTTTTGGGCTAAAAAAAGTAGTAATTCATGAAGACTAGTAAGATGTAGCATGCTTGGTATTTTAACCCCAAGCGAATTGGTAATAAAATTTTTTCTTGGTAACCACTGGGCCTTATCGAAGTGATTTAAATTTTACTCGTACTATAACTTAAATTAGCTTTATTCCTTGGCATGGTTTATGGGTCTTCTCGAGCCATTTATAACATTATGTCCG
>CAIZMB010000136.1 GCA_903933935.1 uncultured Cytophagaceae bacterium | reverse complement strand
TCCACACGTCTTTCACGTCTGATTTCGTCGCGCATCTGTAAGCCATTGGTCGCTGCAAAAGCATTGCTTAATTCAGCTACTCCCCCACGCTTACGAAGGCGATTGATGGTTAAATTTAAATCAGCATCCGAAATACTTCCATCTAATTCAAATTTAGCTTCAGCGTGAATTAACAATACTTCCGCATAACGGATTAGGTTACGGTCAATAAAAGATGCTTGGTTATTCCAGTCAACAATATTCCAATATTTACGGAATGTAAATCCGGTCTTAGCGAAAACCAAAGAAGATACGTTGAATACCGGATTGGTGAAAATATAAGAATCCCCTTTTTTCAAAACGTCATCACTTAAGCGCGTATCTCGGTTCACAAATACATCCGTAGATAAAACCGGTTTCACATATAAAGGAGATTTAGTGATAGGCAATCCATCCTTCATTAGGTAAGAATCAACCAATGCTTTAGTAGGACTTTTGTTTCCATTTTCAAGGATACCTCTACAATAAGTGTGAGAAGTTACTCGGTCCGTTAAACTTACCCCGTATTGTTTGACCATTACGTTTTCTCTGTTGGCCCTACCTTCTCCCTCATATTGGAAAATATTAA
Organism: uncultured Cytophagaceae bacterium; assembly: GCA_903933935.1. Lineage (GTDB taxonomy): Bacteria > Bacteroidota > Bacteroidia > Cytophagales > Spirosomataceae > Aquirufa. The sequence goes on along the minus strand of CAIZMB010000136.1, from coordinate 62,711 downwards.
AATAGGGACCTGCATACAAATCATGTTGCTTGCTATCCATAACTGCTTTAGAAGCAGCTACTGCAAGGCTAAGGTATTTTTTAGCATCTCCATAGTTGTGAAATTTAGCTCTAGTACCTTCAAAAAGTGCCACACGTGCTTTGAATGCTAAAGCAGCTGTATTGGCTATACGACCATAATCAGCAGTTCCTAAGGCAGTTGGCGTAGGTAATTTTGCCGCAGCAAAATCTAAATCGGCCATGATTAACGTAAGAACTTCTTCACGAGTCGCAGATCCTGCAGATAATTCAGGCGAATCATCCGTTAGCGTTTTGGTTACTAGAGGAACACCTCCATAGCGTTGCAATAAATTAAAATAACCCCAAGCTCTAAAAAATCTTGCTTCGGCTAAATAACGATCCAAAGTAGCTGCAACTATTCCCGTTTTAGGACCTTTCTCTAAGATATTATTGGCCGCGCGAATTAATAGATATTGGTTGTTAAAATCAGCCGTTGCCGTAGCAGGAGCTAGGCGTGAACCATCACTAATGTTATTTGATGCTAAACCAAATGCATCATCAGACCAGTTGTCTTCAGTACCAAAATCAGGCAAAAATGTATATAAATAATTGTTTGCCGTTTTTAAATCAGATTCCGAACGCCAAAACGTGGCATCTGAGATATTGGTTTCTGGTAGCCTCTCAACTTCACATCCCGTGAAGAATAAAATGGAGGCGCTTATTGCTAAAATATTTTTTAATGAATTTTTCATTTCAATGTTCTTTTAAATGTCTATAGATTAAAACGAAAGATTTACACCTACAGAAGCTGTTGAGAAATACGGGTAATCATTGTCCGCATTATTCGCTGATTCTGGATCAAACAAGGTACCAAATTTTCCCATTCCTGAAACCGTTAAGATATCTTGACCAGATACATAAACGCGTGCACGTGAAACGCCAATCTTCTTAGAAAGCGCGCTTGGAATTGTGTATCCTAATTGGATATTTTTTAAACGAGCATATTGACCATTAAATGCCCATTTATCAGAAGTTCCAAAATTGTGTGTGGCTCCTACAAAAGGACGAGGGAACAAAGCATTTGGATTTTCAGGAGTCCAATAATCGCGGTGAATTCCCATCGCTTGTTTCCATGTTACTAAAAGTGGTCCAACGGATTCTGATCCCGCAAGGAATGTTCTTTTTCCCACACCTTGAATAAAGGCTGAAAAATCAAATCCATGCACCTCAAAGCCTAAATTAAATCCAAAAAGATAGCGTGGTGCTGATGAACCTAATAATAGTAGATCGCCGTAGTCGGCTTTGCTTCCTTTTCCAACCGTAATTTGTTTATCACCATTTTGGTCTACATATTTAACGTCTCCTGCTCCCGTGCGGTTATCTTGGAAAGCCCAAGCTTTAACCTCATCAGCCGAAGAGAAATATCCTGCAGTTTGGTATCCCCAAATCGTATTGAGAGGATAACCTTCGATCAAACTATTATTTCCTCTCGCCACCACAATTCGGTTTGAAAAGGAAACTAATTCATTTTGATTGTCTGAGAAGTTACCGCCAACATTGTAGCTGAATTTATCGCCAATTTTTCCGCGATATTTAACCTCAATTTCCCATCCCCATGATTTCAACTCTCCATTGTTTTTACGAGGAGTAGCGATACCAATAATGGCAGGAAGTTGTTGAGGTGTCAACATATTCTTATTAGATTTCACATAGTAATCACCACTGATCTGTAATTTATTCTTCATTAAACCTATATCAAAACCTCCATTAGTTGTTTCGATGGTTTCCCAAGAAAGATTGGTGCTTGGTAATGAACCTTGGAAAATAAATGAAGTTCTAGAATCTCCTAACACTAAGGAAGATCCTCGGTTCAATTGATTTACATAATCATAATTACCTAAAGTACTTCCCAATGCTCCCCCTAATCTACCCCATGAACCACGTAATTTAAATTCTGAAATGAATTGTAAAGATTCACTCATCCATGACTCACGGTGTAAGTTCCAGCCCGCTGAAACGGAAGGGAAAATTTTAGTACGACCATCTTCGGCTAATTTCGAACTTTCATCTTGACGCAGCGTACCTTCTAACAAATACTTATCATCAAAATTGTAGTTAAAACGCCCAAAAACAGATTGGAATGCATAGGTTGCAATCGCCTCAGAGTTGGTTTTCGTTTTATCATCACCTAAGTTCAAGGTAGGTAAGTCATTGCTGACCATGTTACTTGCACCCGCAGTTGTATTTACATAGCGGAAATCTTCCCACTGATATCCTAATAAAGCACCAAATGTATGCTTGTTGATTTTCAAATCGTAATTCGCTAAAAATTGTAAATTTATATTCTTAGTTACTTCATTTGAAATCGAATAAGAGTTGACTTGGTTTACATAACGACTTACTGTATAACGACCCCATAATGGCACCGTTCTATTAAAGATATAGCGATCGCCACGGCGGTATTGTGTTCCGGCAACTGACCTTAACGTTAATCCTTTAACTAAATTTTCTAATTTGAACGTAAAGGTTCCATCAAAGAAATTACGGCTTCTGTTATCATATCCACCTTCAGCTAAATTAGCATAGGTTGTCGCTCCAGAGCCCGCTCCATTATATTGACCTTTTGGAGTAAAAAATGGTGTCCTAGTTCTCAAACGATAAATATCGTAGATCAATCCTTGACCACTAGCTCCTCTTGAGCTTTGTTCAGTCAATTCATTGGTATAGGCAATCCTTGAATCTAAAGATAGTTTGTTCGTTAATTTAGCACCCAAATTTACACGTAAATTGTAGCGGGTCAATTGGTCTGGACCTACCTTAAACAAACCTTTCTTATTGTAATATCCTCCTGAAATCAAGAAATTAAGTTTGTCGGTACCACCTCTTGCCGAAATATTATGCATTTGCATAGAGGTATAATCCTTCAAAACTTGTTTGGCTAATGGCTCTTGATTGAAAAATAACCATTGAGTCGTATCTGCAGGATTGACTAAATAAGGAACATTGTTTCTAATTTGCTCCAAATCAAAATCAGAATATTCTGGACCAGAACCTGAATTTTTACGGGCTAAATTGGAGAAATTTGCTTCTTCCAACAAAGTCATTCTTTCTGGGATATTAGCTGCCCAATCGGCCCCCGACATACCCGAATAATCAAAAGTCACTTTGCCATTCTTCCCTTTTTTAGAAGTAATTAAGATTACACCCCCAGCAGCCTGTGCTCCATAAATAGCTGCTGCCGCCGCATCTTTTAGAATACTAATGCTCTCGATGTCATTTTGATTCATTGTTTGCAAGGTGATGGAAGGAACAGTTACCCCATCTAAAATGATAAGAGGGTCTACAGATCCATTCGCAGTAGTTGCTCCACGAATCTGAATACCTAAACCTTCATTACCCGGCTGACCATTAGTTCTAGTGACAATTAATCCAGGTGAAGTTCCCTGTAATGCAGTTTGTAAACTAGTCGTCGGTCTATTTTCAATCATTTTTGAATCGACCGTGGATACAGCACCTGTCATATTGACTTTTTTCTGCACACCGTATCCAACCACAACCACCTCTTCAAGGCTAGCTGCATTTTCTTCTAAAGTGATTTCCACGACAGATTTATTCCCAACATTCACTTCTTGGGTTTCAAAACCAATGGAACTTACACGCAAAACGGTTTTGGAGTCTACGCCACCAAGGCTAAATTTCCCATTTCCATCGGTAGTAGTTCCTTTCGTTGGTGTACCTTTGACCGAAATTGCGACACCGGGAACTGCGTCCCCTTTCGAGTCTTTAACATTACCAGAAATTGTTTTTGTTTGTGCCATGGCTGTTCCTGAGAAGATGAGCCAACAAACGAAAATCCATAGGCTGTTTTGCCAGGACTTTCCTTCTTTGTAAATTTTTGTCATAATTAGATAGTAAATTGTTTTAATTAGGTCGCAAAATTAGCATTTTTCTTTTAAAATTTATAATGAAATATTCCCCTGATTTTGAATTCGATCCTATATCTTTACAACTCAAACCAAATTGAATTATGAAAAAAATCCAGTTCCTTATTTTATCCATGTTTCTTGCATGGAGTTCTTTAGCCCAAAATGCATACAACATTATTCCTTTGCCAAAATCTTTAAAACCTGCTGAGGGAAGTTTTACAGTAAAGAAAGGAATCTCCGTGTACATAAATTCAGAAGAATTTAGTCCATCGGCCAATTTATTAGCTCTACAAATTAAAAATGTGTCGGGCCAAGTAGTACCTGTTAAAATGGCTAAAACTGCTTCTTCAGGAATAGTATTTAGTAAAAATGAGGCATTAGGAGAAGAGGCCTATCTTTTAAAAGTGACATCTAAAAAAGTTGAAATTCAGGCAAAAACGGGGAAGGGTGCTTTTTATGGTTTGCAGACGTTGCTCCAATTGATGCCCGCGCCTATTTATGGAAATGAATTATCGGCCCTTGCATTAACAATCCCAAATTGTGTGATCGAAGATGCTCCTCGGTTTAGCTACCGTGGTTTGATGCTAGACGTAGGCCGTTATTATTTCTCAGTGGATGCGATAAAGCGCTACATCGATTTGATGGCTGTTTATAAATTAAATACGTTTCATTGGCATTTGACTGAAGATCAGGGCTGGCGTATTGAAATAAAAAAATATCCACTATTGACCTCTATATCTTCGGTGCGGAAGGAAAGCATGTTGGGCCATTACCGGGACCAAAAATATGACGGAAAGCCACATGGCGGATTTTATACGCAAGAGCAAATTAAGGAAGTCGTTGCCTATGCCACTTCTAAATACATTAATGTAATTCCTGAAATTGAAATGCCTGGTCACTCGACGGCTGTATTGGCGGCTTATCCACAATTGGGTTCCAATGGGGATAAAATATTACAAGTGAAAACGAAATGGGGCGTGGCTGAAGACGTCTTGTTCCCACGTGAAGAAACTTTTACTTTTTTAGAAGATGTACTTACCGAAGTGATGGCCTTATTTCCTGGTCAATACATTCACATTGGTGGAGATGAATGTCCAAAAACCCAATGGAAAGAAAGTCGTTTTTGCCAAGATTTAATCAAAAAATTAGGCTTGAAAGATGAGCATGAGTTACAAAGTTATTTCATTCGACGGATCGATAAATTTGTTACTTCCAAAGGGAAAAAATTATTAGGTTGGGACGAGATTTTAGAAGGTGGCTTATCTCCAAACGCGATGGTCATGTCCTGGAGGGGAACTAAAGGTGGGATCGAAGCTGCGAAACAAAACCACGATGTGGTCATGTCACCTAATTCATTTTTCTACATTGATTATTACCAAGCGGATCCTAAAACAGAACCTATTGCCATCGGAGGATTCTTGCCTTTAAGTAAATGCTATTCTTTTGAGCCAGATTTGCCGGAATTAACGGCTGAGGAAGCAAAACATGTGGTGGGCATTCAGGCCAACTTATGGACCGAATATGTCAGTAATTTGCCTTATGCAGAATATATGACCTATCCGAGAGCTTTGGCTTTATCCGAAGTTTCTTGGTCTCCCAAAGGATCAAAAAATTACGAGGATTTCAAAAAGCGTTTAAAGGGACACATGCCTTCGATGGATGCCTTAAAAATCAACTATTCCAAAGCATTTCTAAGTCAGCCCTAAAGTACGTTTGATATTATAATGAAAAATCCTTTTGAGAATAATTCAAAAGGATTTTTTTATGGCTTAGAATTTAGGATCCACAAACTCCCAATCTTTTACGTGAGAGGGTCGATGTTGTTTTTTGGCAATCTCATCCATCTTTTTAATGAGTTCCGGGTTTGTTTGAGCAATATCATTTTGTTCGCTAGGATCTTTGGACAAGTCATACAATTCCCAAGGGGCTAATTTATTTTTTTTCATATTGGATTTCACCCCTTTGAAATTCCCGATGCGGATTGCGACTTGCCCCGATTTTTCAGGAAATTCGAAATATAAAAACGGATGCTTTGTTTGGGTTTTTCCTAGTAGCGTAGGCAAGAATGAAATGCCATCCGTTTTGACTGGTATTTTTGCTCCCGTCAGATCGGCTAAGGTGGCCATCACGTCAAACTGGGCTGAGGTATGATCTGTGGTTTGACCGGGTTTTATCTTGCCGGGCCAGCGAGCCATCATCGGTTCACGGATTCCGCCCTCATATAAGTCTTGTTTACGACCGCGTAAACCCGCCACAGAATTAAAAAATTGTGTATCCACTCCCCCTACATCGAAAGTCGCCCCATTGTCGCTCGAAAACATGATCAATGTATTTTCATCGATTTGATATTTTTTTAAGGTTTCAATGATGCGCCCCACTTGCTTATCTAAATACGTAATCATGGCAGCATAGGTTGCCCGCGGATATTTGGTGGGCACGTAGCCACCTTTCATCGAGGTATAAATTGTCTCCGGAAATTTTCCCTGATAAGCCAGTATTTCATCCTCAGGCGCTTGCAATGAAAGGTGAGGAAGCGGTAGCGGGAGATATAAAAAGAACGAATTTTTTTGATTCTTCTGGATAAACGCCAGGGCTTTCTCCATCATTTTAGTTGCCGCATAATCTTTGCCTTTAAACTTATCAAAATCAATGGAGTCTATGCTGACTTTTTTGTTTTGGTATTCATGGACCAATTGATACGTGTTTCTCAAAGTATCCCATTTTCCATTTTCCCAAAGGTGGGTCGGGTATAAATTATGTGCTTGTTTTTGGTCCAAGAAACCATAGTAATAATCAAAACCGTGAAGGTTGGGATCTCCGGTGGTGTTATTCATTCCAAGACCCCATTTACCTACGAGCGCCGTTTGATAACCCACCGATTTCATTAATTTGGCAATGGTAAATGTGTTTTCCGGCAAGGGCATTTGTCCACCTTCTTTGTCATCTCTAAATCCACCCAATTCGTAATTGCCTCGTATGTAGGAATGTCCGGCGTGTTGGCCCGTCATCAACATACACCTGGCTGGTGCACAAACAGGCGCACTGGTATAGTGGTTGGTAAATCGAATTCCTTCTTTTGCCATGGCATCTAAAAAAGGCGTTTTGATTTTTTGTTGGCCATACGCACCTAATTCTCCATATCCCAAATCATCCGCATAGATGTATATGACATTAGGTTTTTTTTGAGCCAATAAAGAGACGGATACCAATAATAAATACCATGTGGTAAAAAATAATTTCTTCATGTGTTTGCCTTGTTTTATTGGCCTACGGCTCTATTCCCTTTTCCTTTTCTTTGGGTCAAATCGTCCCCTAATTCTTCTCTTGCTTTTTCTGCTAATTGCTTTAAATCGGCAACGACTGCAGGGTGTTGAGACTGAACATCATAGCGCTCACCGGGATCTCTGCGTAAATCATATAGCGCTTCAGGGTAAGGGAAATCTTCTCTTAGTTTTCCAGGAAATCCATCTTGCCCCGGCATAAACCCTTCGTGTGTTCTTCCAGGATGGGCAAGGACTAATTTCCACTGACCCTTTCGGACGGCTTCTAAATTATTTTTTCGGTAATAGTATAAAAATTCTTTACGGGGCTCAGCTTTGTCTTCGTCCTTTAATAGAGAGAATACATTGACTCCGTCAATTTTTTTCAACGGCAATTTTGAGTTGGTAATGGCACAAATAGTAGGTAAAAGATCGATGTTGGACGCTAATCCATTGTTGATTTTTCCTCCTTGAATATGGCCGTTCCATTGCGCAATGAAGGGAACTCTTTGGCCACCTTCAAACGAGGTACCTTTAGCTTCTCTTAATCCGCCAGTTGATCCAGCATGGTTACCAAAATTCTGCCAAGGACCATTGTCCGAAGTGAAAATCACGAGCGTATTTTTGTCAATTTTCAAACGCTTGAGGGTCTTTAAAATCTCACCTACTGACCAGTCCATTTCCATCATTACATCCCCATAAAGTCCTTGTTTGCTTTTTCCTTTAAATGCAGCGGAGGCATTGATGGGAACGTGCGGCATCGGATGAGGCATGTAGACAAAAAACGGTTTTGCCTTATTTTTTTCAATGAATTTAATGGATTCTGTGGTCAAGATGTTGATCAATTGCGCTTGATCGTCTAAGGTTTTAATGTATCTCTCGGGTTTTGAGCCACGGATTAAAGGAAGTTCTGGGAAGTCCTTTCTATTATTCGTTGCGTTTCGGGTTCCATCATAATGTAAGGGCCACATATCGTTCGAATATGGAATACCTACATATTCATCGAAGCCATGTTGGGTCGGCAAAAATCTCTCTGAATCTCCTAAATGCCATTTGCCAAAAATACCCGTTGTGTATCCATTGGCTTTTAAAACTTCGGCAATTGTTTCTTCGTCTTTATTTATTCCGACGGGAGAATTTGGAAAAAGTGCTCCTGAAATTCCGATTCGATTGGGGTAGCATCCTGTCAGTAGACCAGCCCTTGATGCGCTGCAAACTGCTTGAGCCGAAAGGAAATTGGTCAATCGAACCCCATTTTTGGCCATTTGATCTAAATTGGGTGTTTGATATTGACTTGCACCGTAGCAACTCAAATCACCATAGCCTAAATCATCCATTAAGATGACGATGACATTCGGTTTTTTTTGTGCGAAAATTGGCGTGCAGGCAAAGGCCAAAATGCTGGCAAGCAGAAGGTGTTTTTTCATAGGTTTAATTATTTTCACTGAATGATCCAATGAAATTCCTTGAAAGGAAAATCAAAATTTCAGATGCAAAATATTAATTATTTTTCGAACCTGAATCGATCCACGATTTAATTTTGTTGATTTCGCAGGAAGAAATACTGACGCTTGCTGAAGGCATGGCGATGTAACCGGCCAAATGAGCCACAGAGCCATATAATTTACCATTAAGTGCATATTTATACACATTTGCATACGTGGTTAAATCAATTGCCCCCTGAGGTTTAGTTCCGCTGTGGCAACCGATACAGCTAGCTTGTAAAATGGGCGTGATGTCTTTAGCATAGCTCATGTTCGTCGTGATGCAAGCGGTCCCTGAGGCTTCGCAAGAATTATTTTTTGCGCCTTGTTTAATCCAAGTTAAGACTAAAGCGATGTTCTCTTTCGAGAAAGCGGCCATGGGTGGTGGAGGCATTCTGTCCTCACCGGTTTCCAATAAACTCGTGTATAATTTACTTGAAGTAGGGTTTTTGGTACTTACCTCTTTGATAATGTTGGTATAGTCTGTTAAAATCACGCCATCTTTTTTGCTAATCGCATCATGGCAACCGCTCATGGCACAGTTGGAGACTATTAAAGGAAGAATTTTTTGTTTAAAATATACGGTATCAGGATTGCAAACAACGTTTGTGGTTGGTGGGGTTGTCGGCGTGGTGATGGTTACAATTGGATTTATTGGATTAGTCGGCTTTAAATCTACAAGGATAGCGCCTGCTGGGTAGGAACCGATAATCCATTTCTTCACCATGGTAAGTTCGCAGGATGTCAATGAGCTAGTCGCTGAAGGCATGGGTGAATAGCCAGGCAAGTGCATCATGGAGCCATATAATTTCCCATTTTTTACATAGGGGATAATTTTATCATAGGTTGATAAGTCGACATTCCCAGAGGGAGCAGTGGTATTATGACAAGAAATGCAATTATTTTGAATGATGGGCCAAATGGATTTGTCAAATGAAATAATAACCGTATCGCAAATAGTGGCTGTTGGCCCCGGGGTTACGGGTGTTGTTGCACCAGGGGTATCTCCCGGTTTTATTGGCAAAGGAATGTTTTTGTCGTTTTGACACGCGAAAATTATACCCAGTAAAAAAATTATACGGATTCTTTTCATTTTTTTTTTGGTTAAAATTTGTCTTCGCTTAACGGTTAAACGACAGATTTGTGGAACGAATGATCATAAAATACGATCATTACATCCTTATTTTTTTACGTAATTTATTTTGCTACTTACTCGGATTACTTCGGCAATTTTTGCAAAAACAATTTTAGGGATATCAATTTTGTAATCAACTAATTTAATATCAAATTGGCATGAAAGGCTCAATTGGTCTCCCTTAGAAACGATGTTACCTTTGATTTCAATCGGATTTGTAACGCCATGAATAGTGGCAGTGCCCACTGCAGTTACGGCATAGGTTCCAGGAACTTTTAAATCGACTACTTCTCTGATTTTACCTTTGAAAGTGGCGCTCGGGAATTTATCACTTTCTAAATAATTCTCATTGAAATGCTCTTGCATTAATTTGTTAGGGAATACGAAATTAGTGACACGCATTTGGACGGCTACTTCATTATTAGCCGTGTTGATAATACTCCCTACTTGCTTATTTAAAGCATCTATATCCTCAAGGGGAGTTTTTGAAAAGAAGGAAACCTCTCCGTTTTGTGCCATGTACAACTGCCCATTCGCCTGAAAGCCCAAAATAATTAGTGCAAATACTACGATTAAATTTCTCATTTTTTATTTTTTTTATCGGGTTCGAAGCTAAAAGTTCTGGCCATATTAAACCCGTAAAATATGTCCGCGTTGCCCCAAGTCCCTGTGGTTTGGCTGATGAAATGTTTTTCGATCATTCCTTTTGAATTTGTAAAATGCAATTGGAATACGTGGCCGCCTGTTTCTATATCAAATCCCACCGAAAAAGAATCCTGGTATGGGTAGGCAGCTCCAGATGTTTTTAAGAAGTTCTCGGTATCCACAATATTCTTATAATATTCGGCCGATAAACTTAGTCGGTTCGTCACTTTATACCTTCCTCCCAAACCTAATGAATATAGGTTGTTATCAAAGTAGATAGACTCTACCTTGTTGTTATGCAAGACAGTGGGCATAATCTGTAATGACAATTTATCTGTAAACTTCCTCGCGATCAATATTTGGCCCATGTATGTTTGACGCTGTAAATTATTCTCATAGCGCATAAGATTGCCTGAGGGCAGTGAATATCCAGTTGGCATCGTATTAGTCGCTAAACTACCATACACAGTTAAGGTGACAGGGATTTCATTGGATTGCCTCAAAACCTTGTATTTGGTATAAAAATCATAGGTTTTTTCAATAGTAGATCTACCCATTCCCACAAGCCAAACATCACTTAATCCATATTCTAATCCTAATCTAATTTTGGCTTCATCCAAACCAAGAAAGTTGTCCATGAACCCTGAATTTAATGCTCCAAATCGATGCGATATCCAAAAATTTAAATGTTTTTTGGCAATCGTTTCCACCGTTTGGCCATTGATAAACCGAGTTCCCTTGAAGGTAGCTTGTGTATAGGTGATTTTCTTGGCATCCTCTTGATTAAGCATGTTCAACAAATCATCTTGTCCTAGAAGTTGGGATGCGGAAAGCATTCCAAAAAGGAAAAAGATTTTAGCTTTCATATTACGAAAAAACCCGAAGGCTCGTGTTTGTCAATGTGGTTTGATAGGCAGTGATACCTTTACTACTTACATTATTGGTTTTTGCACCCGTGATGCTAAATGTTGCACCGTGAGCTGGACATGAAAATCCAGATCCATTGTACATGACTTGCGCTTGGCCTTCATGTGAACAAATTTGGGTTACGGCGGCAAAGCTTGTAGTTGAAACTCGAGCAACGACAACTTTATTGTAAACAATGTATTTGCCAACGGTATTTAACGCGCTATAAGAAGCATTGGTTAAATCTAAGGTAAAGTCAACGGTACCTGAAGGGGCTACTTCTGATTCATTTTGACAAGAACTTAAAGCACTAGCACCACAATAAATGGCCATTAATGAAGCACCTTTTAATCCTAATGATTTTAAAAATTCGTTTCTTTTGATTTTCTCATCCATGGTAGGCAATGTTTTGTAGGGTTTATCTATTTATAAAATGGAAGGTAATATTTGTAGGGTTTATTTATTTATAAATACAATGACGTGTAAATGCAGATTAAATGGATCATTTTAGAATATACACGGATTGATTTTTGTAACGGTTTATTTATATAATTAGGTGGAATGAATTTTGTAACGGTTTAGTTGGATAATTAGGCGGAATGATTTTTGTAATGGTTTCGTCTTATAATTGGGTGGAATGAATTTTGTAATGGTTTAGTTATGTACTTAGGCGGATTGAATTTTGAATTTAAATTTATGCAATGAGATTGATGCTACATTTAAATGAACAATCTATTATTACATTTTTCTTGGGTACAAAATTAAACTAATATGGATATACTTAACGTTAATAAATTATGATTATTGTCACAATCCATATTGAGTAGACATCCCGACAAATCAAGCCGAAAGAACCTAATACCTAATACCTATTACCCAATACCTCTTACCTAATCCCTATTACCTAATACCTATTACCTATTTACTTAATTCGGATTAACCCTAAACACCATTCCTGGATTTTCCACGCCGATGTACAAATAACCATCTGAGCCTAATTTTACATTACGTAATCGACCTACATTGAGTAAAATCTTCTCCTGTTTAACTACCTTATTATCCTTAATGACACATCGGTTTAAGTAATTGAAACGTAAGGAACCGATCATTAGATTACCTTTCCAAGCTGGATATTTGTCGGTATTCATAAAGGTCAAGCCAGATGGGGCGATGGACGGAACAAAATAAGAAACAGGTTGTTCCATGCCTTCTTTTTTCGAGATGTTCGTGATCGGCTTTCCATCATAGTTGATTCCATAGGAGATGACGGGCCAACCGTAATTTCGGCCAGCTTGAATGATGTTGATTTCATCTCCGCCACGTGGGCCATGTTCTGTTTCCCAAATATCTCCTGTCCATGGATTGGTCGTTAATCCTTGAGGATTTCTTTGGCCATACGAATAAATACTTGGATGGAATTTAGCTGGATCTTTGCCAACAAACGGGTTATCTTTTGGCACGGTTCCATCATCATATAGCCGGTGAATTTTTCCATTGTCATTATCCGTTTCTTGAGGAAACACTTTTTCCATACCTCTTTCACCGACGGAGAAAAACATAAATCCCTTTTTGTCAAAGGTAATTCTTGAGCCAAAGTGGTGGAACGTTTTAGTGTAAGGAAGCGACTCAAAAAGTTCTTGAGACTCCACCCACATATTATTTTTGATTTTTCCTCGGACAATTCCAGTGGACGTCAACGTGGTCGAGCCATCCATTTTGAATTTAGAATAAGACATATAGACCCAACCGTTTTCCGCAAATTTTGGATGCAATGCAATATCCAAAAGTCCTCCTTGGCCTTTCGCCATTACCGCTGGTATGCCTGTGATTTCTGTTTTGTTTCTTTTTTGATCGACCAAATACAATTTCCCCTTACGGTCTGAAATCAAATAATCTTTATTTGGCAATTGAGCAAATCCCCATGGACTATCAAATCCGGTGGCAATTGTATCCAATTTAATGGTTACACCTTCTGAAACAAAAATATTTGATTTAGGCTTATTCTCGAATTTGTATTGCTCCACTCCAGCCAAATTTTCAATAATCAAATCAGCTAATTTATCGATGTCTTTAGGAGATAATATGCCTTTCCAGGTAGGCATTCCCATATCATTGTATCCATTCGTGATGCTGGCAACTAATTCTGGTTTTGTATTTCCATGTTTCCATTTACGATCCACAAATGCTTCTACTTTTTCGCCGTGGCATGAGGCGCAATATTGCGTGTAAATCTTTTCTGTAGGCTCATCAATAACAGCTTTTTTAGGAGCTGTATTTAATGACATGATGGATAGAGTGGCTGTGGCGATAAGGCCAACAATCATTATTTTTTTATACATGGTCATTTTTATTTATTCAACTACTAAACTAAAAATTATTTTTCAATTTTAATAACTTCTTGGGAGGTCAAAGGTTTCCAATAATTTTGTATTTTAGCTATTCAATTGAATCTAAACCTATGAAAAAATTAATCGGAATAGTCTTCGGACTAGCTATTTCTTTTGCTTCATTTTCGCAAATTCCTTCAGGACCTTGGCAAGTTCTAGAAGCTTCAAATACCGCATTAAAAAGACATGAAAGTGGTTTTGTCGAATGTGACGGTCAATTTTATTCCTTAGGGGGACGTGGAAAAAAGGCTATTGAAGCCTATAATCCTAAGACGAACACTTGGGAAAACTTAGGGGATACCCCCATTGAATTTCATCATTTTCAGGCCTTAAGTTTCCAACATGAAATTTATGTTATTTGCGCCTTTACGGGTGGATATCCACATGAAAAGCCTATTGAAAACATGTTGATTTTTAATCCCAAAACAAAAACTTGGCGTGATGGTCCCAAGATTCCTTCGGACCGATTAAGAGGGTCGGCAGGAATTTTTGCCTATAAAAATAAAATATATGCCGTTTGCGGGATTAAGGATGGACACTATGATGGCCATGTGAGTTGGTTCGATGTATTTGACCCCAAAACAAATACTTGGTCCCAATTGCCTGACGCACCTAGAGCCAGAGATCACGTGCAAGCGGCTATGCTAGGGGATAAATTGTACATGGTCGGAGGACGTAATTCACATGCCGCTATCGGAAAAGTGTTGGATAAAACAATTCCTGAAGTAGATGTTTATGATTTCAAAACAGGTGCTTGGACTACTTTGCCTAATGGACTTCCTACCCTCAGAGCAGGAACTTGTACCTTAACAAAATATCCGTATGTTATAGTTTTACAAGGAGAAAGTAATAAACAAGTTCCGGCACACGCGGAGGTAGAGGCGCTGGATGTACGAACGAATGAATGGGTAAAATTTCCTTCTTTGTTGCAAGGCCGACATGGTACTTCGACCGTTTTATATAAGAATAAATTGTACATCATGGCGGGAAGCGCAAACCGTGGTGGAGGTCCTGAACTGAACACAATGGAATATCTACAATGGTAATTTTTAAAGAAAAAATTTAATCGTATATTTCGTTTTAAAATCCAATTGGATCCCTAAACTTCATTATGAAAATATTTAAAATCATCATCCCTGTTTTTCTCGCGGCCATTTGTATGTATACTGCTTGGAGCTGTTCCGATGCTCAGGGTTCGGACACATCCATGCCAGATGTGGTTGATTATAACTTTCACATTCGTCCTATTCTTTCTGACAGATGTTTCAAATGTCATGGGCCGGATGCCAATAAACGACAAGCGAATTTACGTTTAGATACGAAGGAAGGTGCTTATGCGGCGTTTAAGGATAATGCAAAAGCACACGCAATTGTGCCAGGAGATCCCTCCAAATCGGATGCTTTCCAGCGTTTAATTACCAAGGACACTGCGCTAAGGATGCCTACTATGAAATCAAATTTGGTGCTTACGCAGCATGAAATTGATTTAATTGAAAAGTGGATTGATCAAGGCGCTGTTTATAAGCCACATTGGTCTTTCATAAAACCCGTAAAGCCTGAATTGCCAGAGGCTGATGAGTCGTGGGTGCGAAACGACATTGATTATTTCGTGTATGCTAAAATGAAGGAAAAGGGTTTGAGTCCTTCAAAAGAAACCGATAAAGAGCGTCTTTTAAAAAGGGTTTGCCTTGATTTGACCGGATTGCCTCCTACGCTTGAAATGCAGGATCGTTTTTTAAAGGATACGGATCCTAAAGCGTATGAGAAAATTGTGAATGAGTTGTTGGCCAACAAACATTTCGGGGAGAAAATGGCTGCGCCGTGGTTAGATGTAGCCCGTTATGCGGACTCGCATGGATATCAAGATGATGGTTTGAGAACGATGTGGCCATGGCGCGACTGGGTGATACACGCGTTCAATTCCAATTATTCGTACAAGAAATTTGTGACATGGCAGTTGGCAGGCGATTTAATTCCGGGGGCCAACAAAGAAATGTTATTGGCCACGGGGTTCAACCGAAACCATAAGATTACGCAGGAAGGTGGAGTGATCGACGAGGAGTATCGCGTGGAGTATATCAATGATCGGACGAGTACTTTTGGAAAATCTTTTTTGGCATTAACTTTTGAATGTTCCAAATGCCATGATCATAAGTATGATCCGATCTCACAAAAAGACTATTACAGCACGTATGCATTTTTCAATCAGGTGCCTGAAAAAGGGTTATTTGGTACCATTGATGCTTCTTTTGCTGATCCACCGAACATGCGAATTACCTCAAAAGACGTCAATAGTTTGTTGAAATTCATTAACAAGCGGGATACATTTGCGGTCGATGTGATGGTGATGAAGGATTCTGCTAATATGCGCAAAACGTATATTTTAAGTAGGGGTAATTACGACATGCCTACGTTCGAAGTAGGAGTAGGGATTCCGAAAAGTATTCTTCCGTATTCGTCAGCTAAGTATGGTCAAAACAGATTGGGTTTAGTGCGTTGGATGTTTGATGATGCGAATCCATTAACATCACGCGTGTTTGTGAATCGGATTTGGGCGCAGTTTTTTGGTCGCGGAATAGTAAAAACTTTGGGTGATTTTGGGATGCAAGGGGAGTTACCTACGCATCCGGAATTATTGGATTGGTTGGCCGTGGACTTCAAAGCACATCACTGGAATATGAAGCGTTTGGTGAAGCAAATAGTGATGTCGGCTACGTACCAACAATCTTCCGATGCTACTTCTGCTTCTTTGAAGTCAGATCCAGAAAACATTTATTTATCGCATTCGCCACGTCTAAGATTGCCTGCTGAGAATGTACGGGATCATGTGTTGGCATCGGCTGATATTTTAAATCCTGAAATTGGCGGTCCTAGTGTAAAGCCTTATCAGCCAAAGGGATTATGGGAAATGGCTACTTCTGGTCGTGGATCCTTGATGACTTACATACAAGATCACAATCAAGATTTATATCGCAGAGGCATGTACGTTTTTATCAAAAGAACGGTTCCTCCTCCCTCCATGTTGATTTTTGATGCTAGTAATCGGGATCAGTGTGAGGTGCAAAGGGGTAGGACAAATACACCATTACAGGCTTTGGTTATGATGAATGATCCACATGTGATGGAGAGTTCGCGGGTTTTAGCGAGTCATTTATCGGCAGAAAAGGCTAGTTTAGACGTGATTTTATCAAAGGCTTTTAGGAAAATTATTTGCAGAAAACCGAGCGAGAAAGAGTTGGTCATTTTAAAGCGTTATTTTGAAAATGAACAAGCATCCTTTAAGAAGGAGCCTAATAAAATTGAAAAGTTGATGAAGATTGGAGAATATAAAAAAGATCCGGGAGCGGTACGTTTTTATACGGCGGCATTGATGCAGACGATCCAATTAATTTATAACATGGAGGAGGCTTTAATTCGAGTTTAATACCAATACGATGGAAAATGAATTTTTAAATAGTAGGCTAAATGTAACAAGAAGGCACTTTTTCGGACAGGCAGCTGCTGGAATTGGTGGTTTAGCCTTGGGGTCTTTGTTGGTCCCTGACTTATGGAAAGGTGATTCGGCGGCGAATGCGATGCCTTTGGGAATGGCACATTTTGCGCCCAAAGCCAAGCGAATTATCTATTTATGTCAAAATGGTGCTCCGTCGCAGTTGGAGAGCTTCGACTACAAACCCACGTTAGTTGCTCGCTCTGGCGAGGATTTGCCAGCTTCTATTCGAGGAAATCAGCGATTGACGGGAATGACGGCAAGCCAAGATAAGTTTCCGTTGATGGGCTCGTTTTACGGCTTCAAGCAATATGGACAATCTGGGGCTTGGATAAGCGATATCTTTCCCAATATTGCTAACATCGCGGATGATCTTTGTATCATTCGTACTATGAATACAGATGCGATTAATCATGATCCAGCTTTGACTTTTTTACAGACAGGTGCACAGGTGGGTAATAGGCCTAGTATGGGTGCTTGGATGTCGTATGGATTAGGTAGTGAGAATAAAAATTTACCTGCATTTTGTGTGTTGTTGTCGAGAGGAAGGGGTAATGGACAGGGGGTATATTCCAAATTATGGACCAATGGATTTTTAGATTCCTTGCATCAAGGAGTTGTTTTTAGTAGTTCTGATGACCCTATTTTGTATTTGAATGATTCGGATGGAATCGACAAGAATGCGCGTAGGAGGATGTTGGATGAATTAGCCGAGTTGAATCATTTGGGATTTGATGAGAATAAAGATCCTGAGGTGGAGGCAAAAGTCCAACAATATGAAATGGCATATCGCATGCAGACGGCTGTACCTGAGTTGACAGATTTATCTAAAGAACCGGATCACATTATAAAAATGTATGGGCCGGATTGTTTGGTTCCTGGAACCTATGCGGCGAATGCTTTATTGGCCAGAAAGTTGTCTGAGTCAGGAGTTCGTTTTGTGCAATTGTATCATCAAGGCTGGGATTCTCATGGAAATTTACCTAAAGAAATGGCCATGCAGGCGCAAGATGTGGATCGTTCTTCGGCCGCTTTAATTACAGATTTAAAACAAAGAGGTTTGTTAGATGAGACCTTGGTTATTTGGGGAGGTGAATTTGGTCGAACAAATTATTGCCAAGGAACATATACGGTCGACAATTATGGTCGAGATCATCATCCTCGAGCCTACAGTATTTTTATGGCTGGTGGAGGCGTAAAGCCTGGAATTGTGTATGGTGAAACAGATGAATTTGGATATAATGTGGTGAAAGACCCGGTACATATTCATGATTTCCATGCAACGGTTCAGCATTTAATGGGACTTAATCATGAGCAAATGACGTATAAGCATTTGGGCAGAAGGTACCGGCTGACTGATATTGCCGGTAATGTTCTTCCTGGCTTGTTGGCCTAATTTTATAACGATGAATAAATTTTTCAGACTTAGTACAAGCCTACTTATTTTTTTACAGGGTTTGATTTTGGTGCTTGTTTTGTTTGCGGACAAAATCCATATTCCTGTGGCTTTTTTGGGTCGTTTGCATCCTTTAGTCTTACATCTGCCTATTGGCTTTGGTGTTTTTCTAGTGCTGATTTTTGTGCTTAAAAAGTGGATTGATGCGCAAGCTTTTCAGGAAATTTTTAGATTCTTATTGTATTTGACTTCTATTTTCTCTGCCATTACAGCGATTTTTGGTATGTTTTTATCTTCGGAAGGGGGATATGAGTTGGAGCAAATCACCTTTCATCAATGGGCTGGCTTGGGGGTCAATT
The DNA here is from genome assembly GCA_903933935.1 of uncultured Cytophagaceae bacterium. GTDB lineage: Bacteria > Bacteroidota > Bacteroidia > Cytophagales > Spirosomataceae > Aquirufa. Next base: position 43,724 of record CAIZMB010000136.1, on the reverse strand, counting down.
GGCTTTATGTCCTTCTGCTTTTTGCGTATGAAAAAGGCTATTTAGAAGGTAGAAATCTATTTTATGGGGTGACGGTTGGTTTGGCTAGTTTTTTCTTGGCTGGACATGGAGGAGCTGATTTAACGCATGGAGAAGGTTATTTATGGCCTGAAAAAGATGGTGGGGCTGTAGTTTTGACTGAGGAATCAGTTGTGTTTGAGGCGGTAATCCAACCTATATTTAAGCAAAAGTGTGAATCTTGCCATAATGATCAAAAGACCAAAGGAGCATTGAATATGAGTTCCGTGGCTAAATTATTGAAGGGTGGGAAAAATGGAGCGATTTGGAAGGCTGGGGATCCATTAAATAGTCATTTTATTCAAAGGGCTAAATTACCTATTGATGACAAAAAGCATATGCCGCCAAAAGGCAAGGCTCAGTTGAGCCCGGATGAAGTGTTACTCTTAACTGCCTGGGTCCAAGAGGGCGCTTCGGTGTCTAAAAAGTTGGGAGTTTTTGGGGCAAATTCCAAGCTTATTTCGTTAGCCAAAAAATTACAAAATACGGCACAGGCGCTGTTGGTTCCTGTTAAAGAGTATGATTTCTCGGCGGCCTCAGAGTCTAATTTAGCTGCGGCTAATACACCTTTTTGCTCCGTTTATCCTTTGTCTAGTGACGCTCCGGCCTTGCAGGCAGATTTTTACGTGAGTAAAAAATATGACCGAAAGACCTTAGAAAATTTATCTAAGGTATCTGATCAGTTGGTCGGCTTGAATCTCTCAAAAATGCCATTGAAAGATGAGGAAATTAGCTTAATTACTAAATTCCCTAATTTAGAAAAGTTGATTTTGAACTTTACTGAAATTACTGGAAAGACCTTGGGGGAATTATCGGCTTGCAAACATTTGACCTCATTGGCTGTGTCTGGTACAAAAGTGAATAAGGAGATTTTGGTGAATCTCTTAGGTAAAATCCCAACGTTAAAAGAGGTATTTATATGGAATACGGGAGTTGGCCTAGACCAAGTAGCTGGAATCCAAGCTCAGTTTCCTAAGGTAAAAATCCAAGCGGGCTATGTACCTAAGGATGAAAAATTGCAGATTAATCCGCCTATTTTAGTAACGGAAAATTTTATATTAAGACCGAATGAAGATTTTGTTTTCAAACATACGTTGAAGGACGTAACCTTTCATTACACGCTAAATGATTCTACACCAGATAGTTTAGGAGCTTTAGTTTCAAGGGGTCCTTTGAAAATAGAGAAATATTCAAAGGTTAAGGTGATGGCAACGAAACCGGGTTGGTTGGCCAGCCGTGTTTTGGAATATAAAGTTTATAAATCAGCCTTTATTCCGGATTCGATTTACTTACTTAGTAAACCTGATCCAAAATACCCTGCTAGGGGTGGTTATAGTTTAAAGGATTTTGTTCAAGGTTTTAGGGAGACGGGTCGCCGTAGTGAATTACCTGATTATACCTGGCTAGGATTTTTTAACAACGATTTAGAAGCCTTATTTGAATTTAAAAAACCTATTTCACCCAAAGGGATCACTTTTTCTTATTTGAGAAAAACAGATTCGGATGTCTTTCCACCGGTAAGCATCGAAGTGTTGGCGGGCAATAGCCCTAACGCGTTAAGTCGTGTAGCATTAGTAAAGCCTGAGAAACCGGAAAAGCGAAATGGTTACACACAAATGGGGCAGGATATACCACTTAAGCCAGGAATTTATAAGTATTATAAGATAAAAGCACTATCACTTAGACATTTGCCTAAATATCTACTTAAAGATGATAAAAAGGAGGAGGTCGTGAATAAGGGTAAGCCTGCTTGGCTCCGTGTGGATGAAATATTATTTTATTAATCGAGGAAAATCAATAAATTAAATATGAAAAAATTCGTAACATTTCGGGCAATCGCTTGTCTTGTGATTTTAGCTTGCTCACCTATTTTTATTGTTTTAGGGCAGAAGAAAAAAGCTATTGACCCTGTCGAGCAAATGAAAACGAAGGTTTTAACCCTTGTTCAGTCCAAGGAAAAAAATGTCCAAGAGATGGTGGACATGGTTTTTAGTTTTGGTGAATTGGGATTTCAGGAGTTTGAAACTTCAAAATACCTCACTGGCATTTTAGAGAAAAATGGCTTTAAAGTAGAGAAAGGAGTTTCGGGGATTCCGACTGCTTGGATGGCCACGTGGGGTTCAGGTTCTCCTGTTATAGCGTTGGGTTCTGATATTGATTGTATTCCTAAAGCATCTCAAAAACCGGGTGTAGCTTTTCGAGCACCGATGATTGACGGTGCGCCTGGCCATGGTGAGGGCCATAATTCAGGCCAGGCCGTGATTATTTTTGCGGCTATTGCAGCCAAACAAATCATGGAAGAAAATAATATTCAAGGCACTTTGGTGATATGGCCAGGAGTAGCTGAGGAATTAGTTGCCAGCAAAGCTTGGTACATTCGGGATGGTTTTTTTAAAAAAGTGGATGCCTGTATTTTTACTCATGTGAGTAGCGATTTTTCGTCCAATTATGGCGATAATGGAATGAATGGATTAGTGAGTGTTCAGTTTGATTTTGAGGGAGATGCGGCCCATGCGGCAGGATCCCCTTGGAGGGGGAAGTCGGCGCTAGATGCCGTAGAATTAATGGATATCGGTTGGAACTTCAAACGCGAACACCTTAAACCTACGCAAAGATCTCATTATGTAATTCCAGATGGCGGGGACCAACCGAATGTTGTTCCATCCAAAGCGAACGTTTGGTATTATTTTAGAGAGCGGACCTATGAAGATATATTGAAAAATTTTAAATCCGGGATAAAAATTGCCGAGGGAGCCGCGATGATGACGGATACTAAAATGTCGTATTCGCTTTTAGGTACTGCATGGCCGGGTCATTTCAATAAGCCCATTGCCGAGGCGATGTACAAAAACATTCAGCGGGTGGGTATGCCAAAATGGTCGGAGGATGATGAAACTTTAGCCTTAGCCGTTCAAAAATTATTGGAAGCTCCTGCCAAAGATAATTATGGGAAGCCTATTCATGGAATGAAGAAAACCATTGATAGTTTGAAAGGATCTGTTGAGTTTTCATGGGGTGGGGGTTCGGATGATATCGCTGATATTTCTTGGAATGTGCCCACGGTAGTTCTTCGGTATCCCGCTAATATTCATGGTACAAAGGGGCATCATTGGGGGGATGCAATCGCGATGGCAACGCCCATTGCACATAAAGGAACTTTAGCCGGCGCGAAAGTAACTGCCTTAACCTTGATTGATATGCTGTACAATAAAAAAATCATCGAGGATGCGAAGACTTATTTTACCCAAGTACAAACGAAGGATCAAAAATACATTCCATTTATCTCGGATAAAGATCCTGCGCCAATTCATCTGAACAAAGAAATCATGGATCAATTCCGGGATCGAATGAAACCTCTTTATTATGATCCGACTAAATATGGCACTTATTTGGAGCAATTAGGCATTAAATATCCAACGCTAACAAGGTAATATTTTTGTAAAGTTTTTTTAGAGAAGCGAATATTTAAAATAAAAACCTCTTTAAACCCTAAAATAAATAGGGTTTAACTTGGGCTAAAAACTCAGGAACGATTATATTGGGGTCGTCCTTTCTAAGCGTTTCAATGGGGATATATCCTCTGTATTTTGATCCTTTAATGATCTCAAAGGTCTTTTTAAGGTCGATCGGAATCTCGGTTTTGCCTGAAAAAACGGTCTCCTTTAATTGCCAGTTGATCGCATAGGGAATCGCTTTTTTGATTTCTGCATACACTTCCTTTTCACGAAAACTTCCTACATCTAAAATGAGCCCACACCATGGGCTGTTGACCCGCTGAATAATATCAATTACCTGGTCAGCCGTTTTTATGAAATCATGATGATTTTGAATACCTATGATCACCCCTTTTTTTGCCGCGTATTCTGTACATTCCTTGAGCGAATCAACTACCCAGTTGGATATTTGTTGCCATGAATATCCAGGTAATTCACTTTTGCCAGCGAATACACGGAGCACCGGTGCCCCTAATTTTGCAGTGGCATCTACCCAGTTTTTGACGAGTTGGATTTCACGGTCTCTAGCTGATTTGTCCGCAAAAACAAAGTCATTCCGACAACCTGTTCCGCTTAATTCAAGGCCAATTTGATGGCATTTTCTTTTTAGCCTAAACAAGTATTCATCTGAAGGAACCGTGGGGTAGCCGGGTAAATAGTAAGCCGTTAAGTCTAATCCCTCAAAACCATGGTCTGCACAAAAATCCATCATATCCTCCACGCTCATTTTTCCTGCCATTAATGGACCATTAAAGGAGTAGGCATTTAGGCTGGTTTTTAATCTTTTGGATGGTGCCGGGGTGATGGGTTTGGCCGAATGGATGTTAGTTAATAGTGGGCTCGCTAATAAATAGCTAAGGATATTTCTTCTTTTCATAGGTTTGAATTTTCATTTTAAATGTAATAAAAAGGAAGGAAAAATTGTCCTGATAGGTAAATTTTAAAAATGAAATAGGCTATTAAAGCAGTATTTATTTTTTGAATTAACCTCAATATTAAATTTTTGCATGATGGGACATTTTACGTTTAATATAGATTTAATGATTTATTTTTGACTTCTCATAAAACAAAACGAACCTAATTATTTTAAAATGAATCGAATATTAAAATTTGTTGGATATTTCTTAGCTGTCTTATTCGTTGGCATCGTTGTTTTACTAGCCGTTTTCTTTGAGGCTGATGTCCCTTTAGCAGCGTTAAAACCTAAATACATTTCAGCCCAATCTCAGTTTGTACCCGTATTAGGAATGCAAGTTCACGTTCGCGATGAAGGTCCTAAATCGGATTCAATTCCGTTAGTTCTTTTACATGGTATGTCCTCTTCTTTAAACACGTGGGACGAGGTGGTCAAATCGGTAGCCGGTAGGAGAAGAACTATTTCTGTCGATTTACCCGGTTTTGGAATGACGGGTCCCAACCCTAAAAACCAATATAATTTTGTTTTTTACAATGAGTTCATTGATTCCCTTTGCTTAAAACTTGGGGTTCAGAAATTTACTTTGGTTGGCAATTCCATGGGAGGAGCTATCGCTTGGAATTATGAAATTACACATCCTGGACGATTGGATAAATTAGTTTTAATTGACGCTGCAGGTTATCCTAAAACGAAAGAAAAAGGAAGCTTAGGGTTTTTGATTGCTTCTACACCTGTGATTAATAATTTACTACTCTATTTTACCCCAAAAGTTTTGGTTCGGAAGAGTTTAGAAACGATTTATTTTGATCAAAATTTAGTTACCGATGCTCAGGTGGAACGTTTTCATGATATTGTGGTCCGAGAAGGAAACCGCGCCGCGGCACTTGAGATTTTTAAAGGAAGTTTTGGAAAGCCCTTGGGGAAGGCGAATCAAGTAAAAACACCTACCTTAATTTTGTGGGGTGAATTTGATCATGTTATCGATGTGAGTAATGCCGACCGATTTAACCAAGATATTCAAGGAAGTAAGAAGGTGATTTTCCCTAATGTGGGGCACGTTCCTATGGAAGAAGTGCCTGGGAAAATCGCAGATGAACTACTGAACTTTGTGGGTGCGCTTAAATAATTTCCTTTTCCCTAATTCTTGAAAAGTTTCGGACAATTTAAATTTGCGCAATAATTCAACATCCTCTTTAGCACTTTGATTGATAAAATGATAATAATTTGTCTATTCTTTTCGTTATTTTTTCCATTTTCTTTTACCTATATAAATAGAAAATGTAATTTTGATTAATGCGAAACGTACTTCATTTAAATAAACTAATCCTACTCCTATTACTTTTGTCCTTGGAGCTAAATGCTCATCAAGGAGGTCATTTTTCTCAGGGGGAAGTTTTGAAAGTTTGGCATCTAAAAAATGGGGAAACCGTTTCGGGTAATTTCCTTTATTCAACCACAAAAGAAATAATTTTGGAGCAAAATGGAGGTAATTTAGTTAGAATTCCTACTGCTATTTTGGCCAAAAATGATCTTAAGTTGGCCTTATTCAAAATGAAAAAGTACACACAGATTCATCAGAATTACACCCAAAGAAATAGTATAAGTAATCAAATTCGATTTATAAAAATGTTTGATTTGGTGTCTTTAGGGTATTTATTAATGTTCCTTTTGATCATCTTGTCGCTGAGTAATAGACTTAAAAACCAAGTCTACTTTCTTCCCTTACAAAGAGTAGCCTTGTATAGTTTTTGCCTAGGAGCATTCATTCTGGCTTGTAAAACTTCCTCTGATGTTACGCCAGCAGGAACAAGCAATACAAACACGGGTGGGACGACCACCCCCAGTACCTCAATAACCAAAACCAGTACATCGTTTATTGATTCTGCTTTTGCTCCTTATAAATCTACTTCGTTGGCGACCAAGTGGGACGACACGTATTTTTATGTTTCGTCGAACGGAATTCCGTCACATAATATGATGATTGGGATTACCAGTTGGCAGCAACAAGTACCTGTATCCCAACCCTATACCGGGACAAATCATTGGTCCATTCCCTTAGCGCCTGTGTATGCTGTTACTCCTGTCAGCACAAAAACAAATTTTATGAAAGGGGCTGTGGCGCTTGCGGTCAACGGAGTTCCCATATTTAATGCGTTAAATAATCGAGGGGAAGATTCCTTTTTGATTGGCGAATTAGATCAGTGGGGTGGCCACTGTGGCAAAGGCGATGATTATCATTACCACGCCGCCCCGCTACATTTATCGTCAACTTCAGGTCTAAAACCCATTGCATTTGCTTTAGACGGTTTTGCAGTCTATGGAGCAAAAGAACCCGATGGTTCGACTATGAAATCACTTGATGAATCTCATGGGCATGTTGGTTCAAATAGCGTATACCACTATCATGGCACAAATGATTATCCTTATGTGGTGGGTTCGATGAAGGGAAAGGTGAATGTGGACCCTTCCACGTCGGCACCTGAAAATCAAATTATTCCACAGGCATTTTCTAGCCCATTAAGGCCTGCATTGACCCCTTTGAATGGCGCTACCATTACGGCTTTTTCCGCACCCACAGCAAACAGTTATTTGTTGACCTATAAAATAGGTGCCAAAACAGGAATTGTGCAATATAGTTGGACTACGGCCAACCTATATACTTTCACTTTTACGGATGTGGATGGAAAACAAACGAGTTCAAATTACCAAAGAAAATGATATTAAAAAATCTCCTATGAATCACGTGCGTTTATCCCTTGTTTTTTGTGCCCTTTTTATTTCATTGTTGGCCGTGGGCCAACAAAAGAAATTTACTATTGTAGCCTTTGGTGATATGCCATATCGGGTGCCCAATGACTACCCAAAATTTGAGCGGGTGATCAAAACGTTAAACCAAGAAAAACCTGATTTTATCGTGCATGTTGGCGATTTCAAATCGGGCTCAAGCCTTTGCTCAACCGAATATTTTGAGCGCATGCATGCCTATTTTGAAACCTTTGAACCCCCACTTATTTATACTCCGGGCGACAATGAATGGACGGATTGCAATCGCAAAGCCGCTGGTGAATATGATCCCCTTGAAAGGTTGGATGTACTAAGAAAAATGTTTTATGGATCTGATAGAAGCTTTGGGAAGAAAAAAATCAATTTAGTCTCTCAGGCAAAATCTCCTGGTTTCGGGAAGTACGTTGAGAATAATTTATGGACCTATGGGGGTCTTCAGTTTGCGACGATTCATTTAGTGGGGTCCAATAACAATTTCAAAGAAGCAGGGGATAATCAAGAATTTATCGATCGTGAGATGGCAAATTTAGCCTGGCTTGAACAGGTATTTGCAGCCGCTCAAGATAAAAAGGGTCTTATGCTTTTTACTCAAGCCGATATGTTTTATAAAGACATGAAACCAAGCAAAGGCTTTGAAAAAGTGGTCAACAAATTAAGTGAGATGACTCAGAAATATGGCAAGCAAGTGTTTTTAGTGAACGGCGATTCCCATCGTTTCATCACGGATAAGCCTATTTTGATCAATAATCAAAAAGCTACTTTAATGAATTTTACTCGTGTTCAGGTTTTTGGTGATGCGGAAATGGCTGCAGTCAAAATCACCTATGACCCCAAATCTACGACTCTTTTCCAAGTGGAACAGATGTTGATCGATTAGCGATTCGGATATACTTTCTCAAGCCAAGCAGCTGTTTTGATAAATACATCGGCTAGGCTTTTTTTCATTTCATGTGTCTCATTAGGGTACAAATTCAATTCTGTCTTAATGCCTAATTGAAGGAGCTTAGCATGTAAATTTTTAGCTTGATGCACATCTACTAACTCATCATTTTCGCCATGAAAAATAACGGTCGGTACTCCTGTTTTTTTGCTCAAATTAAATAATGGACTAGATGTTTTTGCGATTTCTGCTTGGGCATCCGGATTACCTAAAAAATAACTAATGGTCGCATCCGCAATGCCTTGTCGGCCCCGAATGATCGGATCAGATAGGTCTGTTGGCCCTACAATATCCACCACCGTTTTGGTCATTTTTTGCGAGTCATTTGCGTAAGCATACATGAGCGCTAGATGTGCTCCGGCACTGGCGCCAATTAAAGCGAAAGACTTTTTCTTGTAACCAAGGCTATCCGCTTTGCTTGAAATGAATTGCAATGCTTGGCTTACATCATCCATTTGAGTAGGATATTTATTAGAACCTAACTTGACAAAACGGTAATTAATGGAAGCCATGGCATACCCTTTTTGGCCCACCAGCAGATCGATTAAAGGCTTCGGCAATTGGTGCTTCCCGCCTTTGGACCAAAATCCCCCATGTATAAATACGACCATAGGCGTTTTTGCTCCATGGTTTTCAGGTAAGTAAATGTCTAATTCGTTGCGATGGTCGGGGGCATTTCCATAGACCAAATTAGATATCGTTTGGAATTTACTAGAGTCGGCAAGGACAATTCGACTACTTGCGTCAGCCGAAAAGACGAACGTTTGAAGGGAAATTAAAACCCAGAAAAAAGTAGTTTTACGCATATAATATAAAAAAATAGGGCATGATTGATGCCCTATGAAAATTTTATTTTGCTGGAGTCAAGATAATGTTTCGGTATTCAACGGGACCATGATCACCTTGAATCATGATAGGACCCGGTTCAGATTCATTGCTGTCCATGGCTCCACCTGTGATACCTGGAATTTCTTGCTTATAAATAATTTGCTTTCCATTTCCAACCAAAGTGACCAATCGGCCCACCAAAGTAACATCAAAGGATTGCCATTCACCCGGTTCTTTTGCCACCATTTCTAGCGGAGAAATGAATCCATAAATAGCGCCTAAATAATCTTTCAACGGAGGCATACCTTTGCTATCTGAAACTTGAACTTCATAGCGTCCTCTTAAATAAACACCGCTATTACTCTCTTTTGGATATCTGAATTCAATGTGTAATTTAAAGTCGGTGTAGGTATTTTTTGTTCGGATGTTAGCTCCTGATCTGGGGCTTTTTAATGCACCATCTTCTACGATCCATTGGTTTTTCTTCGTTCCTAAGGTCTCCCAGCCCGTTAAATCTTTTCCATTAAACAGGGTGATGGGTTTATCCCAAACAGGTTCTTTATCGCGCCATAATTTGGGTGCTCTTACGCCTACCCAAGTCAAATTTTCCCCTTTTGAAGTGATCATGGTGCCTGATAATTTCCCGTTTTCAAGGGTGCCTTCTACCTGCAAGTCTTGATCCGAATCATCCCACTGTGGAGGGATGCGGAAGGATAATTTACCATCTTTGAAATTAATTTTAGAGACAGGTCTTGCACTTCCCCCGTCGGCTACAAAAGAACCTGTTAAAGTTCGGATGCCGGAGTGATTAACTTCTAGCCACGATGGCAGCTTTTTGTCTCCTTTAGTTACGGTTATATCCCAGCGTCCCTCAAGACTTTCGTCTACTGTAGTTTTAGCTGATAATGTCATAATTGACAAGACAAGAAAACTTAAAAATAAGGTAATTGTATTTTTCATTGTTATTTATTTTGAACCTTAAATTAATCAAAAATTTAAGGCAAATCAAAAGCTCAAGTTGCTGGATTTTAAAAAGATCCTAAAAGGTCAATTCACGGTAGATCAAAATTGTCTGATTTAAATTTGTTCCTCCCGAAAAGAAAATATAGTTTTATATTATAATAGCTTATCTAAACCTAAAAAATAATCTGCTTTCAAAAGAGCTCAATTCTCTCATATTCTATGAAAAACTCCTACTCAAAATTCGTTTTATTGGGCCTTGTGCTCTTCAGTTCTTTTAGTTTTATTTCCTATCGCTGGAATGCCGATTTGAAAAAGAAGGTCGTTGAAACCACCGACATCAAAGTTCCTGCAGGATTCGTGGTCCAAGTATTAGCGTCTGATTTGGGGGCCACTAGGCATTTGGCTATTTCGAAAAACGGCGATATCTATGCTAAATTATCTAAATTAAAAGAGGGCAAAGGGATTTATTTGTTGCGTGATACCAATAAAGATGGGGTTATCGACGAGACGAAGCTTTTCGGAAATTATACGGGAACAGGTATTGTGATCAACAAAGGATTTCTTTATGCCTCGTCTAATAAGGGTATTTATCGGTATAAGTTGAACGCAAATGAGGAGGTAATCGATACAGAAAATCCTGAAAATATTGTCAATGGTTTACTGGATCATGGCCGTGATAATGCGAAACCTTTCTCTTTTGACAACAAATCGAACTTATATGTTTCTATTGGTTCTTATAATGATGCTTGTAGAATACCAGGTACCGGAACTGGAATGGTTCCTTGCTCTATTTTAGATTCAGCAGGTGGAATTTGGAAATTCAATGCAGATAAATTAAATCAAGGATTTCAAGATGGTACGCGTTATGCGACTGGAATAAAAAATGCGGTGGGTACTTTTTGGAATACAAAGACCAATTCCTTATTTATCACTGCGCATGGTCGTGGTCAATTTCATGATTTTTATCCTCAATTTTATACGCCCAAGCAAAGTCAAGAGATGCCTGCTGAGGCTATTTACGAATTGCATGAAGGGGATGATGCAGGCTGGCCATATATCTATTATGACCAATTTCAAAATAAAAAAATCCAAGCTCCCGAGTATGGTGGTGATGGTAAGAAGGTAGGGGGCGAAAAGGCTATTAATCCTACCGTTGCTTTTCCAGCGCACATGGGACCGAATGATTTACTTTTCTATACAGGTAAAATGTTTCCAGCGAAATATAGAAATGGTGCATTTGTAGCCTTCCACGGTCAATCCGCTGAATTGAAAAAAGGGTATTTAGTCGCTTTTGTTCCTTTTGTTAATAATAAGCCAAGCGGCAAGTGGGAGATTTTTGCAGATAATTTTGCAGGCATCGATTTAGTTAAACCTTCGGGTCCGATCCAACATCGTCCTTGCGGATTAGCACAAGGACCTGACGGTGCTCTATATGTGTGTGATGATTTGAATGGGTCTATCTACCGCATTGCGTATAAAAAATAAATAGGTCTAAATTTCTTGGCTATGAGAATTTTCCATCTTGCTTTCGCTTTATTCGTGTCGGCGTCAACAATGCTTGCCCAAATTCCTGTCATTTGGAAAGAAAGCTATCCAGGGATTTGGAAAGCGGAAGTGGGTAAACCGCAAAAACACAGTTTATTAAAAGCAGCTGGAGGAAAGGCTAATTTGGCCGCGCTCCAAATTTTGCCTAAAGCCCAATTTCCAATAGACAAAAGAGCGATCGAAGTCAAGGTCATTGACGGTAAAACCTATCTGAAATTTCCACTTCAAAAGGAAGAGCAAATTTTTGGTTTAGGGTTAAATTTTCAAACAGTCAATCAACGGGGTCGGATTTTAAATCTTCACATGGATCACTTTGGGGGGAAGGATAATGGTCGAACACACGCGCCCGTCCCATTTTATGTGTCTACCAAAGGCTACGGAGTTTTGATTGACGCAGCTCAATACATTACCGTTTATGCGGGAACGGGTGTTCGGGTCGATTCAAAAAACCCTCCTGAACTTCAAGATCGAAATACCAATAAAAAATGGGATGCGCAGCCCTATTCCGATGCAGTTGAGATATTAGTACCAGCTTCAGGGACAACGCTATATGTTTTTGCTGGCCCGTCGACCATGCAGGTTGTTCAGCGGTATAATTTAATGAGTGGTGGTGGATATTTGCCGCCTAAATGGGGGCTAGGTTTTACCCAACGAGTACCCACGCTATATTCACAAGACGATATTTTGAAGGAAGTTAACAGTTTTGAGGAACATGATTTCCCATTGGATTTTATTGGCGTGGAACCAGGTTGGCATTCCATGTCCTATCCTTGCACATTTGAATGGGATCCCACTCGATTTCCTAATCCCAAATTATTTTTAGACCAATTAGCAGCCAAGGGAGTTTCGGCCAATTTATGGCTGAATCCTTATGTTTCTCCTAAGTCATCTTTGTACCCTTTGGTCAAAAATCTCACGGGATCACATACGGTTTGGAATGGTTTAGTGCCTGATTTAACTTTGGCAAAAACACGCCAAGTATATAAAGATCACTTCAAGAAAAACCATTTGGATATTGGGGTTGGCGGCTATAAAATTGACGAGGTGGATGGCTACGACAATTGGGTTTGGCCAGATGTGGCCACATTTCCATCGGGTACGAGTGCCGAACAGATGAGGCAAATGTATGGGTCGATGGTGCAAAAAATGACGGCCGATTGGTACAAAGAAATCAACAAACGAACCTACGGTTTAGTGCGTGCCTCGAATGCGGGAGGGAGTCATTTACCCTACGTGATTTACAACGATTATTATAACCATAAAGATTTTATCACCGCTTTAGTGAATAGTAGTTTTGTGGGCGTACTTTGGACCCCGGAAGTGCGTGCCTCAAAAACGGCCGAAGAGTGGATCCGAAGAATGCAATCGGCTTGTTTTTCCCCTATGGCGATGATCAACGCTTGGGCCGATGGAACCAAACCATGGACTTTTCCTGAGGTCGCCGATGCAGTAAAGGATGTGGCTAATTTAAGGATGCAACTACTTCCTTATTTGTATACGACTTTTGCAGCGTACCATCGAGAAGGAAAACCTCCCTTTAGAGCGATGCAATTAGTGGATGGTTTTGTCTCCCAAAATATTCAGGAGCGAGGTCAATTTGACGCGACTCAGAATCCATACCAAATGGCCATTCGCAAAGATATAAAGGATCAATACATGATGGGGGACAACATTTTAGTGGCTCCGATGTTTGCCGGCGAGAAAACAAGAAACGTTATTCTGCCCAAAGGGAAATGGTATGATTTTTACACGGGTGCGTTTGTGGGTGAAAATCAAATCATTCAGATCGAACCTTCATTGGAAAAAATCCCATTGTTTGTGCGTGATGGCGGGATTATTCCGATGGTTCCTGTACACCGACAAGCACCCCAAATTGATCAAAAATGGCCGCTCGAAATGCGTCATTATGGAAAATCTACAGGAGAGTTTACCTTATATGACGATGATGGAAAATCATTTGATTATGAAAAAGGGGCATTTTCATTGACCCATTTTTCAGTCCAAAAAGATGCTCAAGGTAAATTGGCCGGAAGCCAACCTACTCAAGCGCCCATGGGATATTTAAAAGAAGTAAAATGGGTCTTTATGACCCACTAATTATTTCTTTTTTACCCAATGCTTTTCCAGAGATTTGATGAAAAATCCGCCAACCACACTTCTTGCTTGAAACCCTACTTGCGCTCCCGTTGTAGTTTCATGCCAGTCGCTAAAGGGCACACGACTTGAACTTTCATTCATGAATTTGTAAATCGGATGAACAAACGATTGGAAATCTTTTTGATTGTCGGCCAAAGTAGCTGTCCACATAATCCAATCACTTTTGGTATATGTTTTACGACTGTCTAATGGCAATCCATAGCCATTTTGCTTGGTTAAATAATACGCTATTTCTTTTTGATATACGCTTTTAGGAAATAAATTTAGCCCTAATAATTTATCCCAAACCAAATTATATTTTTGACTCCAAGTATTATTTTTATTAAACGTAAGGGCATAATGATCACCCTCATCAGCCATTTTCATCCACTTGCCAGCATAGTCTTTCGCTATGGTCTGCATTGAATCTGCCGTTGACTTTAAACCTAAACTTTTGGCCATTTGCGCGTAAGCACCTATCCCATTGATGGCTTTGATTGATAAGTTGGCATTGCGCTCCAAATGCCCTGCAAAATCATCCGTACATAATTGGTTCACAGGATCCAATCCATCTTTAACTAAAAAGGAAACCCAGCGAGTCAGCGTCTCCCAATGTTTTTTAGCAAATTGTGCATTGCCATCCTCTTTACAAATTGCACCCGTTAAAATCACCATATTTCCAGCTTCTTCCACGGGCATATCTTCAGGATAAGTTTGACCATTTGCAATAGGATAGGTTCCAATATCATGTGCCGGGAATGGTTTTTTCCATTGACCACTTTCGCTATAATACATGAGTGGTTCCACCATCCCTTTCAACAAATCAGTATTGTAAAGTAAACTGAGTGGGGCGGAAGGATACGTTACATCCACGGTCCAAATGGAACCGTTGCTAAAGTTTTCCTTTTGTGGGAAAAGCACCTCATCATGCTCTCCACGAACTAATTTGTGGGCGGCCAATGATTGTCTGTAACCAGTCACACATATTTCAGCATATTCTTTACCTCCAGCATTGAGTGCATCTTGGTATATTTTTTTGTCAAAATTTTGACAGATTTGCTTAATTTGATCATGTTCTTTGGCGGATGTAATGAGCAGATTTTCGATGTTTTGGTGTTTTTTAACCCACCAAGCTTTTAAGTTTTTAGTGAAATACTGGATGGAATACAGGTCGTCATACCCCAGCATGATCATTGATTTTTTAACGCTAGCCCCTGCCTTTGCTTTCCATTGAGAAGTCAAAAATAGCTCGGGCTCGGATGCACTTTTCTCATTCGAATTCCCTTCACTTAAGTTGATTAAATCGGTCAATGATTTAATGCCTAATGCATGTTGGGTATTCGTGCTTGCTAAGTACCCATATCCCCAATCAATCCTCACATCATCTCCTTTTCGACCTAATATATTTTGATCTTTAACCCCTGTTTTTAGGTATTTTAGCGAACCTTTCGAGCCTGCATTTGTTTCTAAGACTTGCGTTGACTCATTTCGAGCAATATCTGCGGCTAGCCCAAAAGTAATTTCGGTTTCATGTGTTTTACCATCCGTTGACTTTATTTCAAAATCTACATAGGAAACAGGCCGGCTCATTAAGTCCAAGTTGGATGCGATCAAGGGAGATGTGAAAGTAAGATTTAATTTCACTGCGCCACAGGCAAATTGGTATTTGGTTTGTGTGGCTGTAATTTCTACTGCCAATTGCTGAGCCAAGTTTAATTGTTTGGCATTTTTTTGCTTAGCAAAACCAGCATCTAACCAAGCATTTCCTCTTAAATTGGTGCAATGCAAGGCCAATAAATTTTTTCCTTTCTTTAGATTTTTCTTCACTTCATTCGCCAGTTCTATGTTTTTTATTTTCCTGGTATTGCAGTTTTGGCAATCATAGATTTTGGCACCATTTAAATAAACCTCCACATCATCATCGTGTCTTAGTTGGAGTATCAATTTATCTATGTCGACTTCCTCGTATTGAAATGTACGCCTAACCCAAATATTTTTTGAAGGCCAAGAAGTGGCCCATTTATTATTGGCGCCTTTTCCAAAAGGTAACTTTCCGTTTTTCCATGAAGTACTTTGAAAATTCTCATTCATCCAATTTTGGCCAGGTTCTTCCTCTGTATATACGCATTCTATAGGCTGTGATTTTTCTGCTATTGGCACGATAGATTCGATCGGAAACGGTAAGGCACCTAAAAATTGATATGTTTTGTTATCTACTTTAATTAAGCCGACCATCGACTGCTCATTCCCAGTCCAATGTTTCGTGGTGGTGGTATTTGCTTGGTCCGAAAAAGACCAAATGCTAAAATAGGGATCATGTGCAATCAGCGGATAGGCAGGTGCTTTATGTACTTGGGCGAAAGTAATTTGGCACAGACATGCCAAAATGAGGGTAGATAAAAACTTATTCATGTTAAAGGTTTAGACATTATGTATAAAGATAAGAAATCTCAAAATTTGAAAATTGGAAATTTGTTTATTTATTTTTAACTCACATCTCTTATTAAAACCTATCATACAATGAAATACATCTTAACTATTTTGATTAGTGCGATTTTTGCTTTTCAAGGTCTAGCCCAACAATTAAAAGCAAATCGATATTTATATGTTGCAGCGCCAGGAATACGTGATTATTTGGGGTACGGGGGACATGGGATTTTAGTTTTCGATATGGACCATGGACATAAATTTGTTAAAAGAATTAAAACTCAAGGCTTGCATCCCAACGGCAAACCATCGAATGTCAAAGGAGTAGCCGTTAGCGTTGCGTTGAATAGTATTTATGTGAGTACGTTGGAGTCCCTGCAGCGCATCGATTTGTCGACTGAAAAAGTAATCTGGGAACGTCAGTTTGCAGGTGGTTGCGACCGCATGTCCATTTCGCCTGATGGCAAAACCATGTATTTACCTTCTCTAGAGAAAAATTTCTGGAATGTGGTCAATTGCGAAACGGGGGATATCATTAAAAAAATGGATGGGTTTAAGCGCGCACACAATACGGTATATGGTTCGTCTGGAAATTCAGTTTACATGGGCGACATAGGAAATCCGTGGTTGTATGTAGCAGATACAAAAACGCATCAAGTTCGTTTGAAAGTGGGTCCATTTTTAGGCTATGTTCGACCATTCACCGTAAATCATGATGAATCTTTGGGTTTTGTGACGGTCGACAGTTTATTAGGTTTTGAAGTGGGGGATTTAAAAACTGGTAAGAAATTAGCTAGTTTGGTGGTAGAAGGTTGGACTAAAGGTCCCGTACGTAGGCATGGAAATCCGAGTCATGGCATTGGTTTGACTCCAGATGAAAAAGAAATTTGGTTGTGTGATGGTTTTAATATGCGTTTGCATGTGTTTTCGGCGATGGCACCATACCAACAATTAACCACGATTCCCATGAAAGATATGCCGGGTTGGATTACCTTTAGTTTAGATGGAAAGTTTGCGTATCCTTCTAGTGGCGAGGTGGTTGACGTGCGAACGCGAAAAGTTTTATTGAACTTAGAGGACGAGTTTCACAATGATGTTTCTAGCGAAAAAATGGTTGAGATTCAGTTTGAAAAGGGAAAGGCGGTTAGAGCTGGAGACCAATTTGGAGTCGGTCGGAAAAAATAAACCTAGGAAGAAAATCAACAACTTCTTCCTAGGGCTTTTTTTGAAATTATTGCCAGGTTAATTGGAACAGGTCGACGGCCTGTCGGGGCAATTCAGTCTCTAGTTTTAATCTACCTTGAGTAATCGTTAATTTTTTTGGAGGATCCACTATGGCCAATTGGCCAGCTTTTTCAAGCGCTGAAATTTGTTCAGTAGAAGGCTCCTTTGGCGACCCCATTTTTTTCCAAACCTCATAGCTATTGCTATGCAAATCATCGATTCTGTAATGTGTCAGTTTGGCCGAGGAGGATTTAATGCCTGATATTTCCAAGGTGACTTGTGAAAATTCTCCTTTTTTATCGACATCGTGGTAGTTCCAAACCATGATGGAAGCGGTGTTTTTGTTTTTGGTGGCCATTGTTCCGATATCCGTTTTTGTTCCTCTAAAACTTGAATCTAAAGCCATTTGCAAAGAATAACTGTGATCTGATTTTGCTTCCACAAAATCCCCTTGCATTTTCCCAAACATCCTAAATACATTTAAGACAGGTTTGTCTACTCCATTGGTTGCTAAATCTCTGAAACCATAAAACCAGGGTTGGTTTTCAAACTCGAAAGCCCAAGTTACGGCACCTAATAAATTGGAATTGTATTTTTTTGCTAATTCATATTTACGGGCAAAAGTAGCTGCGGTATAGCTTGAGTACATCGTTCCATTTCGGTAGGCATTTTGTGGACTTGTGGCCATGCCGCAAGCTGCGCAACCTTCAGGATCTGATTCTCCGATGACGATGGGCAGGTTTTTCAATTGGGGATAGGCACTGATCACCTTTAAATTATCTTCAATGTTTTTGAGTTGGGCCCTAGCGCTCATCACCACTTTCCCTTGTTCTAATTTGGGGGATCCTTTCGCATGAAACAAAATTAAATCTAATGGCGAGCCTATTTTTTTCGTCACATAATTGGTATCAAATAAACAATGTTTTAAAAATGCATCTTGGAATTTCATTCCTCCTCCAGTGATATCGGTTCCACCAATTTTAGCCGTTGGCAATGCCCTTTTTACTGCATCCGCAGAGTAATCATAGAGTTTGAAAAATTCTTCTTGCGTTCCTTTCCAATAGGCAGAATTGGGTTCATTCCAAACCTCCCAATACCAGCTTTCCACTTCTTTTTTTCCATAACGAGCCACGCTATGTTTCACCCATTGGTAAATTAATTCTCCCCATTTTTTGTAATCTTTTGGCGGGTAGGCCCATCCGGTGTATATGTCATTGTAGTTGTCGCCCGGTTTCCAAAAATGTTTATAAGGGACAGGGTGAGTGGAAAGTGCTTCGGGCATAAAACCTATTTGGGCCAGAGGCTTCATTCCTCTTTGAATGTAGGTATCGAAAATCTTGTCGATAATCGTCCAATCATAGATGGGATTTCCTTTCGCATCCTCTGTGTAGGCATTAGTCGAACCCCATTTTAAATTTGCGACTCCATCGCCGGTGACCAATAAACTATGCGCCCGTACGTATACGGGAACTGGGCTAAGGGCCGCTATTTCGGAAAGCAATTTTTTGCCGTCTTTCATGTAAGTGTAATTCGGCTCATCATAGCCAAACCATGCATAAATGGGCTTCATTTTTTCCTGGGTTTTCGAAAGGTCAACGGTGATTTTAGCCAGGTCTTGTGATTGTCCCAAAGCGTTTAGAGACAAGATTAGCATGCATACAAGGAATAAATTCTTCATAGGTTTTGTATCAATAAGTATTTAAAAATCTATTTGACGGGACTTAATTTATAAAATTTTACGCCATGGTGGGGAATAGTCATGGATATCTGGTTTTTAATTTTGCCCAGGTTTTTTTGTTGCCACACATCGCGCAACTGATAGCTTTTTGTAAGTCCTAGTGAATTTAGGTCGACCGTAAATGCAATGGGTTTTTCATTTTCCCAGTGGAAATAGGTTTGGGGAGTTTTACCAAACTCCTCCGTGTAAAAAAATCCTAGCGCAAAAGAGCCATCTGAGAGAGGTTTTTTCCAGACTTGCACTCCATTTTTTTCTTGCACGAGTCTAGCAGAAATCCCTAAAGGATCTTGGTTGACCTCTATAATTTCATCATTGGTCAGTAATCCTAACGTAAAATCATCTAATTGTTCGATCGGACAGCCAATTAAAAGGGGAGCGGCTAGTAAACTAAAAATGCTGACATGACTATATTGTTCGTCTGGTGTTAATCGGGTTGGATGCATTTGGGATCCTGTAGTTACGTTTCCAATGATCATCATGTCTGGATCAAGCCAGTGACCATGGCCGCCGAAAGGAGCCCATTTGTCCAAAGTAAATGCCGAAATAAATAAGGATGTCCAACTATCTCGAATATCTGGGCCAGTGCGGAATGAATTAGTTAGTTTGGCCCAATCGCTTGCATTAGCAAAAGGAGCGGAGTTGGAAATGCTAAAGTGTATATCGCGACCTGATTTTAATAAGGCTTGTTGCATTCGGATGGTGGAAGGAACTTCGATTCGCCAGTCATATTTCAAATAATCGATGCCCCAGTCGGCCCATTGTTTCGCATCATTTTCATCAAATTTATAGGGGCCCACAAACCTCCAGGCACGTTTATTATTTTTGATGGAATCGGGTAGGATGCCTGTCGGAATAGGGGAGCTACCACCCACATAGCCCGCATAAGTAGTTATATGTGCACTTGAATAGAGTCCTACTTTGAGGCCCATGCTGTGAACGGAATCTACCATAGCTGCGAACGATGGAAATTTCTCATTTGCTTGAATGCCATTGTATTTTCCACCACGGCTACCTTGCCAGGCATCGTCGATGTTGATATAAGCCCAACCATGATCCTTGAGTCCTTTGTTGACCATCGCTTTTGCCGAGGCCATTACTTTTCCTTGGTCGATGAGTCGGGCCCATGAATTCCATCCGTTCCAACCAATAGGCGGCGTGAGGGAAATCGTATCTCCAATTTTTATTTCGAGTGTTTTTTTCGCAATCCCTAAAGCATTTTTTGCTTGCAAGGTTACTTTATAATTGCCTCTTTGATTTATTTTTCCCGTGATAATACCTGTTTTTTTATCTATTGTCAGAGAATTGGGAAGATTGCTCGCATCGAATTCAATTGGTTTTTGACCTGAGGCAAAAATGGTATAGAATACGGGGTTTCCTGGGGTAGCGCCATAAAGAGCGGGTGAATTAATCCGGGGCTTTGGACTGGAAGGAGGGGTTAAAATATATCTATTGCCATTATTCGGTATTTTTTCTGGAACAAAGCCTTTGGTTAATGTGATTTTGGGGTCGGCCCAATTGCCTAAATTTTTTGGATATCCACTCCCTCTGCCTGTGACTAAGAGCCCCATTCTTTGAATGCCTTTTAGGTCTACTTCCACGGAAATGGCGGGATCTCCTTGGATCATTTCGGGGCTTTGGTATAAAATTTTGCCATCGCCTAAAATGAAAAAAGTGAGGGGAATAAGTTTATTTGCTTTGTCATCAGCACCTATGATGCAAGAAAAAGAAGTGGCCTGGCCTTTGATGTAAAAAGGAATTACGCTGGTAGATTCTACCCCAATCCCATGTTTATAATGCTTCCGATTGATGAGCATGGAATCTCCGCGCATATTGGTTTTGGTTACAACGCTTTGAATGCCCTCGGAATATTTCTTAACATCTAAATCATCCAAAAAGATAGTGGTTGTATTTTGCGCTTGTAGGGTGTTTATTCCTAAAAATAGGATGAGTAATATATTTTTCATGCAATAGGTTTAGATGACAAAAATATCGTTTTTAAGATAGAATATTTCATATAATTTTGATAAATTGATTCAGATGAAATATTCGTTTTACCTATTTACGATTCTTTTTTTTACGATTTCGCTCAGTGTACAAGCCCAACAAAAGTTTTCGGTGGCGGGTAGAATTATTGAGAATAATCTAGAAGGCGCTCCTATTCCATTTGCCCACGTGTATTTAAATGGAACATCGATAGGTACTCAAGCCGATGTAAATGGCCGATTTATTCTTAAAAATATCCCCAAAGGCATTTATAAATTCTCTATATCGATGGTCGGGTTTAAGACGTCGATGAAGTTGACAAGCATCGATTCCGACCTAAAAAACCTGGTTGAGCGATTGGATGAAAACGTTACGGATTTGTTAGAAGTTCGGGTAAAAGGTCGAAAAGATAAGGTCTGGAATAAATCGATCAGGGATTTTGAAAATGAATTTTTAGGTCGGGATATTTCAAGGAGTGAAGTACAAATTATGAACAGAGAGGTCATCGATGTGGAATATGATAAACAAAAAAGGGTCTTAACAGCAAAAGCAGAAGAGCCATTGATGATTGAAAACCGAAATTTGGGTTATTTATATCGAGGCTTTTTAGTTGAGTTTCAGAAAGGGATTAATCGGATGAGTTTTAAAGCAAGCGGTTATTTTGAACCTTTAAAACCCAGTTCTCCAAAACAGCAGAAGCGCTGGGAAGCTAATCGGAGGAATGTTTTTCAGGGATCCGTCAAACATTTTCTATGGGCTTTGTACCGAAATAGGCTAAGTGAAGAAGGGTTTTATGCTTACTATTTTAAGGATCGTAAGTACCTGGACGTTGTACCTGAATTTAAATCGGATGAGGTGCTTAGGCCCACCAGTGATTCAACTGTTTTTTTGTTGGAATTAAAAGGGATGTTGTCCATCGACTATAATTATAATTTTAGACAAAATTCTAAGATAATGCCTGTTTCACAGATTTTTTTCAATCAATATGGAGAGTTGATTGATCCTTATTCCTTGGAATTGTACGGTAAAATGTCAGAAAATCGAATGGGGAAAGAGTTGCCTTCAGATTATATCTATAAGCCGAAGGAATGAATTTAAACCAAGTTTTTTAGTTGAGAATTTTAATTCCCCACGTTTTTTCCTGCTATATAGCCTGTAGTCCAAGCGGATTGGAAATTGAATCCTCCCGTAATGCCATCGATGTCCATGACTTCTCCTGCAAAAAACAAGCCTGGATGGATTTTACTTTGCATCGTATTGACATCGATTTCTTGTAAGTCTATTCCTCCAGCGGTGACAAATTCTTCTTTAAACGTTGTTTTTCCTTGGACAACATAGCGGTCGTTCAATAGGGTGTTTACAAGTTTATTGGTATTTTTTGCACCTAAATCATTCCACCTAGTAGTTGGATTAATCTCATTTTTTTCCAATAAAAATAACCAAAGTCTGTTGGGGATTTCGAAGGGATTTAGATTTGAAATCATTTTTGAACCATGTGCGGCAATGGTTTTAACGAAGCTTTCACGCAGCGTATTTTCTTTGGTTTCGTGTAGCCAGTTAACTAAAATGCTGAACTCGTAATTTGATTCAGCAAGAATACGAGCTCCCCAAGCAGATAATTGTAGGATAGCTGGGCCACTCATGCCCCAATGGGTTATTAATAAAGGGCCTTTGCCGACCAGTTTTTGTCCTTCTATTCGAACCACAGCCTGTTCTACCACGATGCCCATCAGATCACGAATGGGTTCTTTAGGCATGTTGAATGTGAATAAGGAAGGAATCGGTGGGATAATGTTATGGTTTAAATCGGCAAGCCAAGAAAACCCTGTTAGTTTAGGTTGGCCACCAATCGTAACAACCACCCGGTCTACTTTTTCAGTCACATCTTTATAAGCAATTTCAAAACCATTTTCTAAAGGCGTGATTTTATCTATGGCGCGCAAAGTCCACAATTCAACCCCTAATGTTTTTGCTTCTTTCCATAGACAATCTATGATGCTTTGGGACTCGTTTGATAAAGGAAAAACACAAAGATCTGGGTAGGTTTTCAAAGGGACTCCTCTATTTTCAAACCATTCCATGGTCGCTTTTGTATCAAATTGCTCAAAAGCTTTTCGCAGGAATTTTTCACCTCTAGGATATTTTTCGGATAATAATCGGTGATTTGATAAAGCGTTTGTGACATTGCAACGCCCGCCTCCTGAAATTTTTACCTTCCCTAAAAACTTAGAGGTTTTCTCAAATACCCGAACATGTGCTTGCGGAAAGTGTTTTTTTGCCGAAATGGCGGCAAAAAATCCGGCAGCTCCTCCTCCTAAAATGACTATTTCCAATGTGTATTTGCTAGTGTCAGGCAAAATTCACGAACAATTAGGGGAAAAGAAATTATTTAAGCGATTAATTTTTATTTATTTCCCCGCCTTAGCCGCGATCATTTTGATCACATCTTCATCGTTCCATTCTTGGCAGTGTCCTGCCATTGCCGTAAATGATATATGTGCATCTGATTTTGGATTCGTTGTTTTGTCAATAAATTCCTTGAAAAATCGCGTCGATACGTTAGAGAAAAGCCCATCACAATCCCCTGACCATATCCATAACTTTCCTTGCAACTTAGGACCAATCGTAGGCCAGTTGGCCGATAAATATTTCTTCAAATCATATTTTTCCCATTGCTTCGCAACCGCTTTATCCACTTTTCCGGTCTTTGGGTCAAACATTAACGAAGGAAGTCCATCTTTTCCCTTGGGGCCAAATACAGCATTATATGCGCCAAATTGTCCACCCGAAATTAAATAGTTATTGGTCCGACTATTCACATTTTCATTCTCAATCCAATCTTTCATTGATCGGGTAGGTTCTCCATAGACACTCCGATTACCAGGCTGTAAGTACCCATATTTATTGTAAAATATAGTCTCATCCTCATAAATATTGATTAATCCATAATGCTCAAATTCCAACGGGTCTGGGCTGTAAGACCATGCGCCATCAAAAAAATCTGGATAAAAAATTTGAAGTCCCATCACAACCCAGCCCCCTGTGGAACATCCCGCTAAAAACCTCATTTTGTTGGCCGGATTATATCCTACCATTTTTTCAATTGCGGGAATCAGTTCTTCTGTTAATGCCTTCCCGCAAGGTCCATTATTTTCGGAATCTACTTGGTACGTGTCGCCATAGGGTCCCATGGAATCTAAAAAGACATAAATAACCTTGGGCCCTGTTTTTGAAAACCACAAGTCCGAAAACTCTTTGTCTTTTAAAATAAGGTTGTTGACCGCATACCAGCGTCCGTTCAATCCGGGTGCCCGATAGCAAATGGGATACACTTTTCCAGGGTTTTCGTAATAGTCGGAGGGTAATAAAATAGATGCTTTAATCGTTCTAGGCCTGCCAGAAAATTCGGATAAATAGTTACTCGTGATTTTAATCGTTTTGACTAAAGGATGTTCAATCACCTTGGGCGCCTGAATGGTTTGTTGGAACACCAAAGGCCTCGAAATTTTATCCCCTAATCTGAACGAATCGGCTTGCGAACTTAAATTACCTGCTACATTTTCTTGTCCATCATCCTCATTTTGTTTATAAACTGCCTGCACATAAATCATGTCCCCCTTTTTGACTTTCAGCTTCTCAAAACCATAGACATTGACATCTTTTTTCTTTGTATGTATGGCCAATTCCTTTTTTCTATCCCACACATTCGCCGTATATCCAATCGTCATTTCGGATTTACTTCTTGGTTCTGCACCTGTTTTTTTAGTCAGATGAATTAGAATTCTTCCTCCTTTATGGAACGAATTTTGTAGCGAATCAGCTACCTTGAATTTTATTTTGAGGTCTAATTGGCTCAGCGCATTGAAGGCTCCTAAGCTACATAGTAAACTAAGTAGGACATATTTTTTCATAAAATTCAATGCGGATTTATTTGTTATTGTATTCCAAAAACTTTCATTTGCTTCACCATCCAAGGAATATCATCTCCCGTTGGACTTGCCGGCTCTTCTAAAACAATGCGCATGTATTTAGTTTTTGTATTGGCAAAAGCAATTTGATTATTCCCCTCATTACCTGATACATGCGATTTAGCCACTTGCCATGTTTGTCCATCCAATGAGGTTTCAATGGTAAACTTTCTAGGATGTGTGGAAACGGAAGGATTAGGCACATTAGGAATAGGCTTGTAGCCGCGTGGAGTCATGGTTTGGGCATTAAATTGTAATTCCGACAACATAATTTCTTTGGGGAATTTTACTTCATACCACATTCCTTTGGATTGTTTTTCACCGGTGGACCAACCTTCATACGTGAACGCCGTTTTGGGAGATCCCTTACTTCCAATGCGGTTGTTTGTGGTATGACTCGCTTTTACTTCCCACGTATCTTGAACATTTAATTCCTGTGGAATCATCGTAAACAAAGGGTCAAATTTGTATAGACCGTTTTGCTTCTTGGTCCTCGAACGAACCTCGCTAACTTGTTGGGGTGTCACGAATGACGCTTCATTCGACATGCCCGTGCGGATATAAGACAATACATCCGATATCCATTCATCCGATTGTTCCTTCATCGGAGCCATCATTCCACCTGAATAGGTCTTTTTTTGTATAGGCCCTTCTAAACCATGTAATAACACCTGGATGGCATAGCTTGGATGTCCTTGCAAACGCAATGATCCCGCTAATGCTGGAGCAAAAAACTTGCCATTCCCCTCCGGCTTTCCCTGGCCATTATTCCCATGACATTGGGAACAAAGTTCACTGAAAACTAATTCACCACGCTCTAGAATCGCTTTTTGCTCTTTGCTAAATTCAGCTACCGGGGCTGCATTTCGCATTTTTACAGGCGTTATAATTTGTGTAGCGACCAATTTCACCCCTTCCGCTGAATGGGTGGTCATTGCAGTTTTCAATTGAGAATCCAAGTCGGCCAACTGAAGTACTTTTCCGCTCAACATCGCTTGAATGCATACATCGGTGTTTGAATCTTTTAACAATGTTTGGTACATTATGCCTAGAGATTTGTCTCCTGCTTTGTATAAAGTTTCACCCGCCCGCATGGCATGAATACGCAAGCGTGGATTAGAATCTTTGCTTAAGTTTTGAACCAAATCAGCTTTTAAAATACCTAAACCTTCCAAAGTCCATAGAGCATGAATTCGGGCCAACTCATTTTTTGAGTTTTTAGCTTGCGTTAGTAAGGCAGGACCAACGGATACATCTTTTCGTAAAACGATTAATTGTTGGGCCATGTCTCTCCACCAACCATTTGGATGCGATAAATGTCCTACGAGCGTACTGCTAGATTCATTGTGCATGTTGGGTTGTTTTTTATCCCGCTCTTGACCTTCATAGGTTAATCGCCAAATACGGCCAAATCCCGTAACCTTTGCCATTTGGAACTGGTCAATTTTAGTTCTTAAATAAGAACCTTTAGCTGTCCAGTTTCCTTCTTGAATGATTCCGTGATACATGTCCACAATATACATCGTTCCGTCCGGGGCAGTCGCCATATCAATGGGACGGAAAAGTGGATCTTTTGAACGGATGAATTCGGATTCATTTTTTTGATACACATTGCTTAAGACCGTTAGGCCTTCTTTATTTTCAGGATTTATTTGGCGTACAATTCTAGCGACTGGTTCACCATAGAACAATTGACCTTTCAAAGCATCTGGCAATCGATGTCCCCTGAAAATATCATTTCCAGCGGAACCTGTTACCCGATTTAACGAACCTTCCGGTTGCTTTACTTGCGTCATTCCTCCTTGCACATCAGCTAAATGCATCGCCTCTCCGTAAGGGATATAAAATCCATTTTCAAATTGATTGGGTACCTCGAAATTTCCATAATGAATGGGAAATTGGAAGTAAGATGGAACGCCACTGGCGCCTCCTTGAAACCACATTTTGCCGTCATTATCTTGGGTAGCACCCCACTGAGCTCGGTTATAGCCCGTCTTCTCTCGAATAATTCCACCTGGTGTTTCCCGAATTCTAAATGAATTTACTGTACTATAAAGCCAGTTGTCCATGCCATAATACAAGAAAGCTTGTTGGTGCTCCACATTCCCCGAACGGCCAAATTTCGTGGTAAACAATTCTTTTTTATCGGCTTTCCCATCTCCATTGGTATCCGTGTATTTGTACACATTATCGGCATCTGATTCCATGGTCAAAATGCAGTTTTTACCATAAGGCAATACAAATCGAGGGAAAATTAAGTGGTCGACAAAAATCGTTCCACTCTCATAGATCCCATCGTTGTTCTTGTCTTCCCAACGAGAAATACGGTTGATCGGATCTAATTCATTTTTAGAATCCGCATCTAGCATATAGGACCTAAGTTCTAACACATACATCGCACCATTTCCGTCAAATGTTATTTCTGCAGGATTTTCAATGGCTGGTTCAGTCAATATTGGAGTTAATTTGTAACCTGGAGGCAACAACAACATTTTAGCTTCTTCTTCAGGAGAAAGTGATTTAACTGGATTTTTAGGGCTTAAATCAATGCCTTTCCAAACCTCATCATTCGGGTCAATTCCCTCGGGCAAAATCACTTTAATTAAGGTATCTAATTTGCCAAGAGTTGATATGGCTTTTGAAATAGTTTTAATGGGCTTTATCCCTGGGATAAATGAACTGATTCCTAGGGTAGTAATAGCAAAAATAAGGAGGGCTTTAACTCTCGTCGTAGACTTGATTTTCATTAATTAAAATAGGTTTTCGTTAAGCTTTGTAAGCTTTTTTATAGGCAAATATCTTAAAATTAAATGAATTCTCTAAGACAACTCAGCGAAAGATTTTACGCGAATGGAGTTGGGGTTTTAACTTTCTGCGCTATATAAAAAAAGATCCGACTATGCCGGATCTTCCTTATTTAAAATCAATAAACTGATAATTTTATTTCTTTTGCTCAGATAAAAAGGTAATCAAGGAAGCAAATTCCTCATACGATAATTCATTGGCTAGGCCAGTCGGCATCATCGATGTTTCCATTTCTTTTCTGCTGGTAATATCTGCCGTTTTAATCGTGGTTGTTTGACCTGTAATATCTCTTAGAATCAATCTTTCTGCTGATTCAGAGGTCACAAATCCCATATATTCTCTCTTGTTTTTGGTCGTAATTAATACCGTTGCAAATCCTTGGGAGATCGATGCATTTGGTTTTAAAATAGACTCAGCGATTTGCTCTCTATTCATGATGGCACCAATCTGTCCCATATAAGGTCCTTTTGGCATATCTCCAGGTTTTAAACTATGGCAAACGACGCAACCTTGCTTATTAAATATGGCCCTGCCCGCAGCTGAATTTCCTGGCATTTTAACCATGGCTAACATGATATCTTCAATTGAGGTATTTCCAATTTGTCCTTTTTTATTTCGAATGGCTTCTAGGTCAACTTTCACCTCTTCTTTGGCCACCATATTTTGAGCGGCACCGGCCATTTCAGCGATTTCCATTTGATGCTTTTCATTTAAATCAGCTAATGCTATTTTTTCAGTATCGGTTGATTTGTTCCAAAGTGCCAAGAAGAAATTCTTTATTTCTGGACTTGATTCCCAATCAGCCGTCTTGTAATATGGACCATGTCCATTTGGCTTTGTCGACCACCAATATTGGCCCTCATAGAAATTTTCTTTTTTGTACAAACGAGCGACTGTTTCCAAAATCTGTGATTTTAATTTAGGCTCTTTTGACTTATTGTAAGTGGAAATAAGTGCCTTGGCAACCGCCGGGTCATGCATATAACGCATCGCCCATAATGCAATCGTAGCGTTTTTTGTCCCCAAAGCTGCAATGCTTTCCTTCTTCGCATCTAAACTTCTTAGCGCTTGAACAGCTACGTGTGAAGGAATGATGGCCGAATTAGGTGTTGCGTGTGGACCTTCTTTATCTTTCGGAGGTGCCACAAATGAATTAGGAACTTTTACTTGTAGTAAAGCAGGTATTGCTTCTTTGCGACCTAATCTGCCTAAACCAATCGCCGAGGCAACCTGAATGCGTGGCGATGGATCTTTTAATCCATTCAAATATGGTGCTAATGGAATTAATTTGCTTTTCGTTTTTCTGTCGGCCATGGCTCTTAAGGCAAATTCTCTAACACTTTTATCTGCAACTAAAGTAACAAGATTTGCCAATCCCTTTGGGTCAGCCGCTTGCGCATACGTAAATATCCCCGTGGCTCTTGTATAAAGAGGGAGAGATTTATCAGCCGCTAATTTCCAAGATATGGATGCCGCATCCTTCGCACTTCTGCCCAATAGTTCTTGTTGGGCCGTGATTCTTGCCACCGCACTATTGGATTTCAACAAGTCTGTTAACTCAGCCAAGGAAGATTTTTTAACATCAGGAAATGCTTTGTAAGTCCAACCTTTTGGCACCGCTTTAATGACAAATCCTTTGGTAGGACTTCCAGAAAATCCGGCTCCATCCCACGCCGCAAGGTATAGTTGGCCCGAGCCATCCACATCTAAATCAGTAATTTGTGCCAACTTAATAAAGGTTTCATCCTTTTGAGTAAAGCTAGCACCATCAGGTGTCACACGATGGATGTACAACATGCTATTTCCCCAATCGGCCATCATTGGCACTTGGTTGTATTTTGCTGGCCAAGTCGGCTCATCCATAAACAAGGAACCTGTCCCAGAACCCCCACCTACATCGACTAATCCCGGAATGATTTCCTCCGTAAAGTGCTTAAACAATAAAGGATATCCATATTCACCTGATTGAATGTGATGGCTAAAACGAATATTCCAACCCGCACCGTCATTGGTATTATCTCGTGTAAATATGTTCATGTAGGCGTCAATGGCCACATCGTAAATATTTCTAGTTCCATGCGTATAAACCTCCATTTCAGTGCCATCTGGCCTTACTCGGACAATTCCACCGCCCAACATCGTTAATTTTTTTCCTGAACGGTCCACGGCATCATGAAAACCAAAATCCCCCACCGCAATGTAAATCCAACCATCGATCCCTAAGCGAATTCCATTCGTTGAATGGTCAGTACCTCTGCTTTGAAGGAATTTTACCGAACTTATATGCTCAATTAAAGGAGAAGAAGGTCCATCCGCAACGCCATCATTGTCCTTATCCTCAAAAACGACTAAATCCATTCCTGACGCTTTTCCTGTTTCTGGAGAGAACACTGTGTGAAGCACATATACTTTGTTGCCCAATGAGATAATTCCACGAGGGTTGTCAACCATCGCAAATTGGGTGCTGACATCTACTTTTCCATCATGATCTTTGTCGATAAGCTTTAAGATATATCCTTTTTTGGGCGTCTTACCTAATGATCCAATTTTGTCTACTCCTACATATACCTCGCCGGTTGCGGCAACGGCCAAACAAGCAGGTGAAGGAGTAAGGTCGCCACTCGTGAAATTTTTGACTTGTAACTCACCTGGCCAAAATCCTGCATTACGTAATGTGTCAATTTTGACAATGGCGCTTGAATTATTTTGCTTGGACGAAGAATCAAAAAAATGAATTCCAAAAAAGAAAAGTAGCCCATAAATCAAGGCGAAGCTAATTTTTAACATGGTACAATAGGTTTATATGTATTTGGTAAGTACAATTAATTAGCAATATATTAATTGATCCGATCATTTCAATCCTTTGAAATCATTTCTAATTGATTTTATTTTTTTATTTTGCCTAATATTCCAATTTGCCTACCTCATTTAAGATTTGAGTGAGCATTATTAGTTTCGACTGTTCGTTAAAATAAACATACCGAATTTATGGAGGTGAAAGTTTAGATGGTAAACCCAATGTTTTGCAAATTGATTTTAAAGTTGGGGTAAAGGAAAATGAAACATTGGGTTGAATTCGTCATTTAAAATCATAAAAATGAAAAAACTAGGTGTGTTTCTTTGTTTACTCGTTGCCGGTTTTACTCATCAAAGCGTTTTTGCACAAGCTGATTTTCCTTCTGAGTTGGTCAGTTTTAAAGCCTATTCTGAAAATCCGATTTTCACTGGAACGAATCTAGATACGTGGGATAAGCAAATAAGAGAGCGTGGATTTATTTTGAAAGAGGGTCCCAATTATCATTTGTGGTTTACGGGTTATTCACCTGCCTCGCCGACCAAGTTTTTAGGATATGCCACGTCAAAAGATGGAATTCATTGGGAGCGTTTTTCTAAAGAAACGATTCACCCGGAGCATTGGGTAGAAGATATGTGTGTAGTTAAATCGGGGAAAACCTATTACATGTTTGCGGAAGGTGAGGGGGACATTGCTCACATGATGGTATCAAAAGACCGAATACATTGGCAGGAAAAGGGAAATTTAGACATACGAAATGTGAATGGAAGCCCTATTCGAAAAGGAGCCTATGGCACTCCCACGGTTATAAAAGCAAAAGGGGTTTGGAATTTATTTTATGAACGAGATGATTTGGGGATTTGGTTGGCTACATCCAAAGACTTAAAAATATGGACCAATGTCCAAGATGAGCCGGTCATCAAAATGGGGCCGGACGCCTATGACTCTTTTGCCGTGGCCATGAACCAAGTGATTCGCTATAAAGGACTTTATTATGGATATTATCATGCATCGGCTTTTAAAGATTGGCATGAATGGTCGACCAATATTGCGGTTTCTTCTGATTTAATTCATTGGAAAAAGTATGATCAGAACCCGATCCTCGTTAATAATCAATCGAGTGGAATTGTGTTAAAGGATAGAAATGGGTTCCGACTATATACCATGCACAGAAAGGTAAATTTGTATTTTTCAGAAGGCGCTTCAAAATAAAAAAATCAATATCTTTGTTTAAACCAATTTAACCTCATTGAAATTAATATGGAATACCGCAAATTAGGTAAGACTAATGAGCTCATCTCCGTTTTAGGATATGGAGCTTCTCCCCTTGGAAATGTGTTTGATGTCGTGGATGAACAGGAAGGCAAGAATGCCGTTCATTATGCCATCGATCATGGAGTTAATTTTTTTGATGTTTCTCCTTTTTATGGAATTACTCTGGCGGAAACTCGCTTGGGGAAAGCCTTGCAGGGGAAGCGAAAAGATATTTTTTTAGCGACCAAATGTGGTCGGTATGATTTGCGTGAATTTGATTTTTCTGCTAAGCGAATCATGGCGAGCATCGACGAATCACTCCAAAGATTACAAACGGACTATGTGGATTTGTTCCAGTTGCACGACATAGAATTTGTGACGAAAGAGCAAATTTTAAATGAGGCGATGCCGGCGATTGAAAAAATCAAAGCTTCTGGGAAGGCTAGGTTTATTGGGATTACAGGTTTACCTGTTCGCTATTTAGCCGAAATTGCGCGCCAAGTTGAGTTGGACACAGTCCTTTCCTGGGCGCATTATAATTTACTTCAAGATGAAATTAATGATGAATTAGTTCCCTTGTCTAAGGAAAAAGGATTTGGTTTAATGAATGCCGCTCCGCTGATGCAACGTATTTTATCTGATGCGGCGCTTCCCGAATGGCACAATGCCCCGAAGGAGATGTTGGCGATCCAACCTGCTTTATTGGACATCTGTCGAAAATATGGAGTGCGGTTAAGTGATGTGGCGATGCGTTACGCTATGGATCATCCCGATATTGCTACGACCATTGTGGGGATGTGCCGACTGACGTCAATCCAGCGAAATATCGAATCTATCGATTTTAAAATCCCTGAAGGAATTTTAGCTGAGTTGGCCGCAATCATTGCTCCCGTTAAAAATTTAATGTGGTTCGAAGGTCGGCCAGAAAATAATATACCTCGCTCCTAAAACTATGAAAGCATTATTTCTAACGGCCATTGGTCAAACTGAGATTCGTGAAATTGAAAAGCCTAGCATAGGACCTGAAGAGGTTTTGTTGAAAATAGGGATGGTTGGTTTTTGTGGAGGGGATTTGAACGGGTTTAAAGGGCTTTTTGAATTGCAAGAATATCCCAATGTGTTGGGTCATGAAGTGGGTGGGACGATTGAGGCAATGGGAAGCCAAGTGCCTGAATCATTTAAAATAGGCAATAAGGTTACGGTGTATCCTTATTTGAATTGTGGAAAATGTATTTCGTGCCGGAAGGGTCGCAGAAATGCATGTCAGGATAATAAAACGATGGGTGTGCGCCGGCCTGGTGCGATGACTCGATACATCGCGATTCATTGGCAGGATTTATTTATGTCTGAGAAACTTAGTTTAAAAGAATTGGCTTTAGTTGAACCATTGACCGTGGGATTTCATGCGGCGGCTCGTGGCCGAGTAAGCAGTCAAGATCGAGTTGCGGTGATCGGTTGTGGCATTGTGGGAATGGGAGCGATTGCTTCTGCAGTGAATAGGGGCGCTGAGGTCATTGCCATAGACATCGATGATTCCAAAATGGATATTGCCAAAAAAATTGGTGTCGCACATACGATTAATACAAGTCGAGAAGATTTGCATGAGGCATTGATGCGGATCACGGATGGCGATGGGCCTGATGTAATTATTGAGGCGGTAGGAAACGCAATAACGTATCGAGCCGCAGTAGATGAAGTAGCTTATACAGGCCGTGTGGTTTGTATCGGGTATGCCAAATCTGCCGTGGAATTCAATACTGGTATTTTTGTTCGAAAGGAAATTGAAATATTAGGTTCACGTAATTGTACGGATGAATTCCCGGAGGTGATTGCCTATTTAGAGGCAGGTAAATTCCCTGTGGATGAGGTTATTTCAAAAACCGTTTCATTAGATGATGCAGGTGCTGCATTGGCAGATTGGGCCGCTAATGCGAAGGGCATAACGAAAATAATGGTTGATTTTGACCGATAAAAAGATGATAAAATCCTGTGCAACGATTGCTTTGGTGCCTGAAATTACGGCGGGTCCATGGATTTATTGGAATGATTTAGAACAGAGTTTGGCACATGCTTCTTCTTTGGGATTCGATGCGGTGGAATTGTTTACCGCTTCAGCTGACGCTTTAGATATAAATGAAACCCAATTAATGTTAGAAAAATATAATTTGAAGATAGCGGCTGTGGGCACCGGTGCAGGAAAGGTCATCCATGGATTAACTTTAACGGATCCGGATGCGGCTATACGAAAAAAAGCTATTGAATTTATCGAGTTGATGATCACCTTTGGCGCTGCTTTTGGGGCACCAGCGATTATTGGGTCCATGCAGGGAAATGTGGTGGCGGGGCTTGCTCGGGAGCAGGCGATGCAATGGTTGGCCGATGGGCTCATACATTTGGGGAAGCATGCCGCATCTTTAGGGGTAAAATTAATTTATGAGCCTTTAAATAGGTATGAGACTAATTTAATCAATACGCTGGGCGATGGGGTTCAGTTTTTAAAGACGCGCCAAATACAGCATGTGGGTTTATTAGCCGATTTGTTTCACATGAATATCGAGGAGGCGGATATAGCGGCGAGCATTAAGGCGTCAGGTGATTTGGTTATACATGTACATTTTGCGGATAGCAATAGACGGCCTGTGGGAAATGGACATTCAGATTTCCGGGAGGTGGCCCATGTGTTAAAGGAAATAAATTACAAGGGTTATGTTTCTGCGGAGGCATTTGCTTGGCCTAATCCGGAGGCTGCGGCGACCCAAACAATACAGTCATTTAATCAGTATTTTAATCAATAATGTATGCAACGATTTTGTTTAGCTTTAGATCTCGTCGATGATCCCGAATTAATTAAAGAATATGAGCACTATCATGCCAAAGGCAATGCTTGGCCCGAGGTAACCCAACATGATATCGACGCGGGCGTTTTAAATATCGAAATATTTAGAACGGGCAATCGGATGTTTATGATTTTGGAAACCGTAGATGAGTTTACTTTTGAAAAGAAAGCGGCTTTTGATGCGACCAATCCTAAGATTGCTGCATGGGAAGAGTTGATGTGGAAATTTCAAAAGCCTTTGCCATGGGCAAAAAATGGAGAGAAGTGGATTTTAATGGATCGTATTTTTAAATCATAAATTTTATGCATCGGATGAAGGTATTTACATTAGGATTTTGCTTGATTTTTAGTTTGAGTGTTTGTGCTCAAAAATTACTACCGTCCGAGTTCATTTTTACCAAGGCACCTTTTGCCTCTAGCCATGCCTCTACGATTGTGGAAACGCCAAAAGGATTAGTTTCTGCGTTTTTTGCAGGCAGTGATGAAGGCAATAAAGATGTGGGTATTTGGTTAAGTAGAAATATCCAAGGTCGCTGGACTCCCCCGGTCCAAGTGGCGGATGGGGTTCAAAATAAAAAAGTCCAGTATCCGTGTTGGAACCCCGTCCTATTCCAAATGCCTCAAGGCGAATTGATATTATTTTATAAAGTGGGTCCCAAACCATCCCAATGGTGGGGGATGTTGAAGCGTTCAAAAGACGCAGGGCTAACATGGTCTGCGGCCGAGAAATTACCCAATGGAATCCTGGGGCCGGTGAAAAACAAACCTCTTTTATTAGCTGATGGTACACTTTTATGTCCAAGTAGTTCGGAGGATTCTGGAAATAAATTGCATTTTGAAATGACGAAAGATGGTGGTAGGACTTGGAAAAAAACGAAAGCTTTAAATGATGGCAAAACGTTTTCAGCCATTCAGCCCAGTGTAATTTTTCTACGGGATGGTCGGATGAAATTACTTTGCAGAAGTAATACTGGTTTTATCATGGAGGCTTATTCGTCAGACCAAGGAAATACTTGGACTCCATTGCAAAAGACGAATTTAAAAAATCCTAATTCGGGTAGTGATGCAATCACTTTAAAAAGCGGCTTACATGTTTTGGTACATAATCCTCTTGGTAATAGGCGCAAAGAAACGGAAGGAGAGCGCGAGATTTTAGCGGTTTCCACGTCAAAAGACGGAACACATTGGAATAAAGTTGGCGAATTAGAAAACACGCCCTTAAAAGAATTTTCATATCCAGCCATTATTCAAACGCGCGATGGCCGCATTCACATCTCCTACACCTGGAAGCGTGAAAAAATCAAACATGCTGTTTTAAAATTTTAAAACCTTTTTAGTTTTTTCTGAGTTAAGATTTGAAATTTATTTTAGACTAAAAAATTCTACGATAGTATTACTATCGTATATAAAAGTCTTTTATATTTGTTCTTTTAATTCTTTCATTAACATTTAAAAACAATTTATGAAGAAAAAATTACGGTTATTGATTATTCTTTGGATTGCTGCATTGAGTCCAATGTATGCTCAGGAAAGACAGGTTACAGGAAAAGTAACCAATGATGCCGGAGAGGCGTTAGTTGGCGTAACTATTTCCATCAAAGGAACAAGTAGAGGTACGAATTCTGATGTGAATGGTTCGTTTAAAATTAATGCAGGACCTACAAGTAGTTTAATTTTTACTTATGTAGGGTATGTAAATCAAGAGATTTTAGTAGGTAACAAATCATTGATTAACGTTCAATTAGTTGCAGCCAATGAAACTTTAGATGAAGTGGTTGTGACAACATTTGGTACCGCTAAAAAGTCTTCATTTACGGGTTCTTCTGCCAAAATTGGAGCAGAGAAATTAGCGGTTAGACCTATAACCAATATTGGTCAGGCTTTAGAAGGTATTGCTCCGGGGGTTACTACAACTTCGACATCGGGCCAACCAGGTTCTTCGCCTGACGTGCGAATTCGTGGTTTTGGTTCTATTTCCTCCTCTAATTCACCTTTATATGTGGTGGATGGCGTACCTTTTTCTGCGAGTATCGCTAATTTAAATAATGATGATATTGAGACCATAACGGTTTTGAAGGATGCGGCGTCCACTGCTTTATATGGTGCTCGTGCAGCCAATGGCGTTGTGATGGTGACGACTAAAAAAGGGACAAAAGGTAAAAATTCGATCAATATAAAATATACGAAAGGATTTAATACAAGAGCTCTTCCTGAGTATGATCGCGTAGGACCTGCTAATTATTATCCATTAATGTGGGAGTCGAATCGAAATAACTTAGCATATCGTGCGGCAAACCCGGTAGCCATCGCAACGGCCAATACAACAGCTTCTAATGGTTTGGGAGCGATCGTTGGTACTGGCTATAACGTATATGATGTACCGTTCGCATCTTTGGTCGGAACGGATGGGAAACTTAATTCCAATGCCAAACTTATTTATAATCCCGATGATTTAAATTGGGAAAAGGTAATTATGCGTCAAGGAGTTCGTGATGAAGTGAGCGCAAACTTTTCAGGATCTAATGGTAAGTCTGATTATTTCTTTTCAGTTTCATATTTGAATGATAAGGGATATCAAATCAAGTCGGATTATGATCGTTTTACTGCGCGTTTAAACGTCAATAATCAAATGAATTCTTGGTTGAAAGTGGGAGCCAATATGACGACTACGATAACCACTTCAAATCAGTCAACGGCCGATGGTGGATCCTCATTTGTCAATCCTTTCTTCTTTACTCGGGGTATGGCACCTATTTATCCGGTCTATGCGTACGATCCTAAATCACCTGGAAGTTTTTTAAAGTTAGAAAACGGAAAAACAAGATATGACTATGGTAATTTAAATGCTTTAGGTTTATCTAACCGTCCTCAATATGGGGGTCGTCACGTAGTGGCTGAAACAGAATTGAATCAAAACTTCTTCAGAAGAAACCTTTTTGGAGGTCGTAGTTTTGCTGAAATCACTTTCTTGAAAGATTTCAAATTTACAAATACCATTGGTTTGGATATTACGAATGCCAATACAGTCGTTTTTGGAAATCCAGAAATCGGGGATGGAGCACCAGCAGGCCGAGCGCAAAACACGTTTGAGAATATCACCAATTATAACTTATCACAATTGTTAAATTATAGTCATTCATTTGGCAAGCACAATGTGGATGCCTTAGTAGGACATGAGAATTACAATTTGGTCAGCAATAGTTTGGACGGTTCTCGGAGCCAACAAATATTAGATGGAAATTATGAGTTGATCAATTTTACGACAACCACTAATTTAACTTCTCAGTATGATTTACGCCGTGTAGAAGGATTTTTCTCTCGTGTGAATTATGACTATGATTCAAAATACTTTGTTTCGTTTTCAGCGCGTCGAGATGGATCCTCTAAATTCTATCAGGATAAGCGCTGGGGTACTTTTTACTCAGCATCAGCCGCGTGGCGTTTAGACCAAGAAGCTTTCATGAAGGAGTTGACCTTTATCGATAACATGAAATTACGAGGTTCATATGGTCAAACGGGTAATGATGGTGGTATTAGCAATTATGCATGGCAACCCTTATATGCATTAGGTTGGAATAACGCGACAGAGCCAGGTATTTTACAATCAAGTTTAGGAAGTAGAACGTTAGAATGGGAAACAAATACTTCTTTTGATGTGGCCTTGGAATTTGGATTATTCAAAAACCGCATCAATGGTTCGATTGAATATTTTGATCGCCAATCGACCAATTTGATTTTTGCGGTTCCTTTGCCATTATCGGTTGGTATACAAACGGAAACAAGAAATATTGGTTCCATGTATAACCGAGGATTTGAAATTCAGTTAAGTGGTGATGTACTAAGAACGAAAGACTTCGTTTGGAACATTGACTTAAATGCAACCAAATTGGAAAATAAAATCACAAAGATGCCAGCTCAAAGTAAGGAGATCATCGATGGAACAAAGAAGTTAAGAGAAGGAAGTTCTTTGTATGATTATTGGTTGCGTGAGTACAAAGGAGTAAATCCTGAAAATGGCGTAGCAGAGTATCGCGCAATTTCATTTGTAGCTTCTAATTCAAGAATTACTCCTACGGGGGACACTTTGACGAACAACATTGCAAATGCACGTTTTTGGTATAATGGAACATCTATTCCTGATTTAACTGGATCAGTTACTAATTCGATCCGTTACAAAGGGTTTACTTTGTCGGCTTTAATGGTATACCAATTAGGTGGTAAAATTTACGATGGAGCTTATGCAGGTTTAATGGGAGCTGGATATCACAATGCAAAGCATGTGGACATCTTGAATCGTTGGGTTAATCCAGGAGATAAAACTAATGTGCCTAGAATGGATAATGGTCGAACGGCTGATTTTGATGCCGCTTCAGATCGTTGGTTGATTGATGGAAGTTATATGAACGTTCGTTCCGTAACCTTATCATACAATTTGCCTAAAACTATGTCTCGCAAATTAAAAATGGATAATGCCCAAGTGTATTTAAGTGGTGAAAATTTCATTATGCTTTCTAAAAGAAGTGGAATGAATGTTCAGCAAAACTTTGGTGGAACAACTAGTAATGTCTATTCCCCAGCTAAATCATTGGTTATAGGTCTTTCATTCTCTTTATAAATTTCGGAATCATGAAAAATAAAATTTTAATTCTTTTAGCGTTTGTTTTCAGCATGATCTCTTTTTCATGCGAGACGGATTATTTGGATGCTAGCCCTACGGCAAGTATCGATGCAGGTGCTGCATATTCAACTACAAAAAATGCTTCTGCAGCGATTAATGGTATCTATCGCTCATTTGTGGTACGTTACTTAAGTTCACAAGGTCATTCTGGACATCCAGCGATGATGATTATTTTAGATCATTTAGGGGAAGATATGGTTCTTGGTACCACAGCTTCTTCTTGGCATGTGGGAGAAACTCGTTGGACCGCACACCGCTCTGATGTCAATGTATTATCTCAATTTCCTTATGAAATGTATTATCGGTTTATTGGTAATGCCAACATTGGAATAGCCAATATCGATAAGGCCGTTGGTCCTCAATCAGAGAAAAATACTTTGAAAGGAGAGGCTTTGGCCTTGCGTGCTTTTAGTTATTTCAACTTAGTTCAGTTGTATGGCAAGCGCTATGATGCCGCCGCAAAACCGAATGCACAATTAGGCTTGCCTTTAGTTTTAGAACCGACGACCGAAGGAAAAGCTAGAAATACGGTTGAAGAGGTTTACACACAGATCAACAAAGATTTGGATGCGGCT
Organism: uncultured Cytophagaceae bacterium; assembly: GCA_903933935.1. GTDB lineage: Bacteria > Bacteroidota > Bacteroidia > Cytophagales > Spirosomataceae > Aquirufa. The sequence goes on along the minus strand of CAIZMB010000136.1, from coordinate 3,779 downwards.
GCGGCTTTATTGACCTCTTCTCGGGTGAACAAATCACACATTAATCTAAATGTTGTTAAAGGTTTGCAAGCAAGAGTGGCTTTAGTTCAGCAAAACTGGGCTAATGCAGCTAAATATGCGGCTGAGGCGCGTGCAGGTTATATGCCTATGACCGCTGCTCAGTACGGAGATGGATTTCAAGATATTGCAAATCCAGAATGGATGTGGGGTTTTGATCACCTAGAAGACCAAACTGAGTATTTTGGTGGGTACCACTCGTATATTTCTTGTAACTATAATTCTACGGTAATTCGTACGTATCCAAAGGCGATAAATAGTTTGTTGTACAATCAAATATCACCTACGGACGTTCGTGCAAATATGTGGGTAAGAACACCGACGGCAGCAAATTCGATTGTTCCTCCAGGTGGAGTACGTGTACCCTTTATTAATCAAAAATTCCGTTTACCTGGCGTTCCATCTACGTCTGCTATGGGGGATGTGCCTTACATGCGCGCAGCTGAAATGTATTTAATCGAAGCAGAGGCAAAAGTTCGTTTAGGCGATAATGCAGGTGCGGCCAGTGTACTAAATACACTTATTAGGACTAGAGATGCTAATTATGTAACATCGACTAAAACGGGTACTGCATTATTAGATGAAATTTTACTTCATCGCCGGATTGAATTGTGGGGTGAGGGCCACAGATTCTTAGATTTGAAACGTATGAATGCACCTTTAAATCGGAATGGAGCTAATCATATTGCATCTGTCGTTTTATTGTATGACGTGGCACCGGGTGATGTTCGATGGGAATTCTTAATTCCTCGTCGTGAAATCAATTCCAATACGGCCATTGTTCAAAATCCATTGTAAATTTTAAATTTTAATGGGAAAGGTGGCTAATTTTTTAGCCACCTTTTTTTATATTGAAGCATCCTTAAATCAATTAAAATGAAAACATTAATACGCATAATTTCATTTATTCTTTTCGTTATATCTGTGGCTTCTGCTCAAGATGCTATAGAATATCAGAAACCTCCTCAAGCCATCGCCGATTTACTGTTGGCAAAACCCACTCCTAGTATCAGAATTGATAGCAAGGCGGAATGGATGCTATTGAGCGAGAGGAATTCCTATCCGACGGTGGAAGAGTTAGGCCAACCGGAAAATCGAATCGCGGGATTGCGCTTAAATCCCAATAATTTTTCTCAGAGTCGCCAACTATTTATCAATAGTCTTTCCTTGAAAAATTTAAAAACGAATCAAAGTTTTTCTATAACAGGACTACCTAAAAATCCGTTGATATCTAGTATTTCATGGAGCCCCTCAGAGAAAAAAATAGCCTTTCTTCAAACTGAGTCCGATCGTGTTGATTTATATGTGATCGAATTATCTACTAAGAAAGCTTCCAAAATCAATCAAAAACCTTTGAATAATATCATGGGGAATGCGTATTTATGGGTGGATGACCAAACGATACTTTATAAATCCATTATCCATGCGGCGAGCGGCGCACCTAAAAAACCAATTACTCCGAAGGGACCTACAATCCAACAAAACATCGGAAAAGCAGCACCAAGACCTACGTATCAGGACTTAATTAAATCGCCTTATGATGAGCAGTTGTTTGAGTATTATGCCCAGGCTCAATTGATCTTATCTAAGAACGGACAAGAAAAGGGATTAGGCAATTCGGACATGTTCAGTGGCCTTTCTTTATCTCCCGATAAAAATTATGTCCTTACTCGGACGATGAAAAAACCTTTCTCTTATGTGGTGACCGCATATGGATTTCCGACGACCGTTGGCATCATGGACTTATCAGGGAAAATGGTCAAGGTATTAGCCGATCTTCCATCAACTGAAAATGTTCCTTCTGGATATGATAATACACAAAATGTTCCTAGGGACTTTGAGTGGAGGGATGATGAAGCTTCCACCGTTGTTTGGGCTATGCCATTGGACAGTGGTTTGATCAAGAAATCGGTTGAATTTCATGATGCTGTTTATAGTCTTTCTGCTCCGTTTACTGGCGAAGCTAAAGAGTTGTTTAAGACGAAGTCAAGATTTTCAGGAACGACTTGGGGGGATGCGAATTTAGCACTCATCACTGAAGTTTCTCGTGTAAAGCAAAGTTCCCGAGTGAGTCGTTATAATTCAAACTCAAAAAGTTTCGAACTCTTGTATGAACGTAATTTTACAGATGCTTACAATAGTCCCGGAATGCCTGTTTATCGAAAAAATAATTTTGGCCGATCTGTTATTCAAACAACCGATAATGGGACCAAGATACTCATGAATAATCCGGTGGGTTCATCTGCCAAAGGCGATTTGCCTTTTTTATCTAAATTTGATTTGGCTTCGAAAAAAAATGAAATCATTTGGCGCTCCTCTGAAGGAAGTTTTGAGCAGGTGGAAGACGTGATTGATGTAGATAAATTAATCATTGTCACACGAAAAGAATCTCAAAAAGAGGTCCCCAACTATTATATTAAACATCTGATCACCAAACAAGCGGATCAATTGATTACTAATTTTGTCAATCCTTATCCAGGTTTAGCAGGTATCTCAAAGGAGAAAATAAAATACAAGCGCGCGGATGGAGTCGATTTAACAGGTGATTTATATTTACCCAAAGGATATAATAAGGAAAAGGATGGACCATTGCCCGTGTTGATTTGGGCTTATCCGCGTGAATTTAATTCGGCTGCTGATGCGGCGCAAATTAGAGGAAGTAAAGATCGTTTTACAACATTAAGTTGGGCTTCCCCCATCTATTACGTCACTCAGGGTTTTGCCATTTTAGATAATGCCGAAATGCCTATCGTGGCCACTGGGGGTGACAAAAAACCCAACGATAATTTTGTCGAGCAATTAAAGTTGAATGCGGAGGCAGCGATTAATTATTTGTCGGAATTGGGAGTCGGTGACCGCAAGCGCATGGCGGTAGGTGGCCATAGTTATGGAGCATTTATGACGGCTAATTTATTGGCGCATACTGACTTGTTCAAAGCGGGTATTGCTCGAAGCGGAGCTTATAATCGAAGCTTGACCCCCTTTGGTTTTCAAAATGAGGACCGTACGTATTGGCAAGCACCTAAATTGTATTTTGAAATGAGTCCGTTCAGTTATGCCGATAAAATCAAGGAGCCCATTTTAATAATTCATGGGGAAGCGGATGATAATACGGGTACATATCCGATCAACAGTGAGCGTTTATATGCTGCCATTAAGGGCAATGGAGGAACTACGCGTTTCGTTTTTTTACCCTATGAAGCGCATAGTTACCGAGGCAAAGAAAATTTATTGCACATGCTGTGGGAACAAAATAATTGGCTGCAAAAGTTTGTGAAATAAGAGTATTGAGTTTTCAATCTTCTCGATCCCGAATATGTGGGAGTCGAGAAGATTGATTTTTACCCTATATCCAATACGATTTTCAAATTGGCTTTCAATTGGGAAATTTGGGTTTTAGACAGCGAGCCAATTTTCTTCATCATTCTATTGTTGTCAATCGCCCGGATTTGGTCGACGAGAATATCACTTAATTGGTCTAATATTCCTTGGTTTAAATGCACTCTTAGAATGGTGGCACCCAATTTGATTTGTGAAGTAATGGGGCAAATTAACGTAGAGGGATGTACGGCATTCATTAAATTTGTTTGAACCACTACTACTGGCCTAGATCAACCTTTATTGGCCCAATTTTTATACTGGGCGACCGAAATTTTAAAAGGTAATTTAGGTCAATCCATCTTTCTCCAAATGCCCGTTAGTCAGGTATTGCTAGATCGTGT
>CAIZMB010000135.1 GCA_903933935.1 uncultured Cytophagaceae bacterium | reverse complement strand
TGTTGAGGTGGATTCTGGTGGTCCCAAAGGCCGAGTCGATACGGCTACCTTCAAATTATAATCGGTTCAGGATCTTGCCAAGTTAAATCTATTCCAATTTCATTGACCTATTTAATTTGATTCAAGTGGTTTGAAATCAGATCCTTGTGCTCCCGGGTTTGCTGCTTAGTTCAACGTTTAAGTTTATGATTAACAGAGTTTTTGTTTAATATTAAATATAATATTTGCAATTGTTTTATTTGTAAATGTAAAATATGTAATTTTATTTTTATTACTTAACTAATTGATTTATAGTATATATAATTAAAAATTTGTTAATTGTTTATTATTGATATTGTTAATTAATTTTAAAAGCAAGTTCAAATGTCTGAGGCTACGTTTAATCACTTTGATTTGAAATTAATTGAGCCAGATTTTGGCTCAAGTTTAACTGATTTAATCATCGAGTTGGACTATTTACGTAAGAAACAATTAGGGGGATCTACACATCCTAAGGTATTTTTTCAGTTAAAAAACATCTTCCATAAATTAGAAAGTATTGGTTCTGCAAGGATAGAAGGTAACAATACCACTATTGCTGAATATATGGAGACCAATCTTTCAGACAGGAAACAATTCTCTGAGGGGATAAAGGAAATTCAGAATATTGAGAAATCGATGGTATTTGTCGAAGAGAATATTGTTGACTATCCTATTTCTAGGGCATTAATAAGTGAAATGCATAAGATGATTGTTGACGAACTAATGCCACCACCACAAGGTGAGGGAGATTCCACTCCCGGTCAATTTCGTCAAGTGAATCTTGAAATCAGTAAATCGACGCATAAGCCACCAGAATGGCTGAAGGTGAATGAGTATATGGAAGAATTACTTGATTTTGTTAATAGGGAAGATAGCCCTAAGTACGATTTATTAAAAACAGCAATTGCTCATCATCGATTTGTGTGGATTCACCCGTTTCGCAATGGCAATGGCAGGACGGTTCGCTTGTTTACCTATGCAATGCTTGTCAAAGCTGGATTTAACGTTAATGTGGGTCGAATCATCAATCCTACAGCTGTTTTTTGTAGTAATCGGAATGATTACTATGGTTATTTGTCTGCTGCTGATAATGGATCAACGGCTGGTATGTTATCCTGGATAGAGTATGTTTTAAATGGATTGAAAGAGGAAATAGAGAAAATCGATAAATTGTCTGATTACGAATTTTTACGGAAAGAAATCTTAATGCCATCAATCAATTTGTCTTTGGAAAGGAAGTACATAACAGATTTGGAATCTAAAGTACTAAAACGAGCTGTTGATCTTCAAGTTATTTCTGCAGCGGATGTTAAAAGTATTTTTCCTGGGAAAGTAGACTCGGAGGTTTCAAGACAAATCAAGAAACTTATTGATCAAAAAATGTTGACTCAAGAGAAAGAGGGTGGACGTAAGTATGTATTAAGGTTTGATAATAGTTATTTGCTTCGAAGTATTATTCAACTTTTGGGTGATAAGGGTTTTCTGCCTGTTTGGGATGAGGAATAAAAATGGGGGTGTCTCTAAATTTAAGATATTTTACTACTTCATTTAAAATTAAACAAACTCACATTTCACCTGAAAACCCCTCTCGTGCTACCTGTTTTGCTACCACCCCTGTAAAATAAAAGAATCCATCTTTTTGAGGTGGAATCTGGTGGTCCCAAAGGCCGAGTCGATAGGTTTACAATCAAATTTTAATCGGATCAGTATCTCAAAAAGTTATCTATTCCATTTTTTGCGGCTTATTAAATAAGATTTGAGTGGGTTAAAATCAGTTCCTTGTGCTCTTTTGTTTGCTGCTTGCTACCGTTAAATCAGTTTGTTTTATTTAAAATGAAATTAATGCTAAATTAGATTTATTAAAAAAGTAGAGTTTTCAAGAATTATATATTGAAACTGCTAAAAATGAAATCCTAGTTCAAATGAAATATGTATTTTTTGTCATGTATTTGACAATTTCTTTCCATCTATATTCCTAACAAGTTTTTGTAAACTATTTTCAATAATGGATTTAAATTCATCCAATAAAAATAATCCAACCAAATTTCCAAGTGCATATGATGCATTTCTTAAGGATAAAATTGATTTAAAGCCACTGTTAAATTCATATGCAAAAATATCAGAGGTAAGAAAAACATTAAAACAATATCAAGGTGAATTTGGGTACAACCAGAAAAGGCATCTTCTCAATAGAGTATTAGTTGGCTATGCAGAACGTCACATGAAAGACCTGGATGGTTTGAATTTAGATCAGGCCATTGATTTGATATTTAAAAAGCCGGATTTAGGCGAACCGGTCAATAATTATTACCATGATTTTCCAGCAGAGGAGTACAAAAAAACATATTTGGTAGACGATGTGAAACCTGGGGAACCTTTCATCAGTAAAGCATTGTCACGCGAAGAAAGACAGGGTATTCCCGCCGAATTTGCCGGTAGAGAAAGAGCTTCGGCATACGACTCCTGGACTTATGCGAGTATTTATTCTCAGCCGACTACTGTAGCTTGGCGACTATTTTTGTTTTTACATACGCTGACTCCCTATAAAGAGGATAATGTCCGTCTCAAGGCACTTTACTATAGCTTCAAATTAACGTATGAAGGGGCTTGGCGGAATTATAAAGATTACATTTATGATGTGACGCTTTCGGATAATATGCTGTATTTTCTGAATCTAAAATCCAGCAAGAAGGAGGCCCCGGATGAAAATTTTGCGCGCGAGGTGCAAGAATTATTTACTGTAGGGAAAAGACCCTTTTCTAAGTTTACCGAAGCCGATGTAAAGGCAGCAGCTAGACTGTTGGTAGGCTGGGACTCTTTGTACATTGAAAATTTAACAGACGAAGGCTTTGTTACTAAAAACACTTTCAGAGAAGATAATCACGACACTGGGGATAAACAATTTTCAAAATTCTATGGTAATCGTTTGATTAAAGGAAGAAAAGGACCTGATGGAGGAAAGCTCGAATTGAAGGAGTTTTACGACATGATTTTCGAGACTGACGAGGTTGCTATTTACCTATCTCGAAGATTAGTTCAGTTTTTTGTGTACCCAGTTTTGAATGATTATGTGGAAGTAAATATCATCAAGCCCTTAGCTGAAATTTTAAGGAAAAATAATTACTGTTTAGCCGAGGCTCTGAAAGTACTTTTAAAAAGCGAATATTTCTTTGCAGACGAATTTTATAATGCCATGATTAAATCCCCTATGGAATATTCCATGGGTTTGTATAAAGAATTTGATTTAATAAAAGGACATCTAACCCGTTATGAAAATAATGTGATCTATAATTCATTTTTCGATGAAGATAAAAAACGGTTTGATGCCAAATATTTTGATCCCATCTATTTGTCCTATCGATTGTTTAAGGATGTGAAGTTTGATTCGATTGGTAGACAAGGCTATAATTTTGGAAATCCTCCGAGCGTAGCCGGTTGGCAAGCGTATTACCAAGAACCTGTGTATGACCTAATTTGGATTAATTCGGATTCGATTAAACGTCGAAAAGAGTTAGCGGAATCCATTATTAGAAATGGTATCGGATTATCTGAACGTGCCCAATTGCGATTTAATCTGAATGTTTTATTGAAGAAAACCAAAGATCCGAGTGATATCAATTCTTTCATTCGGGATTTAGCAAAGTTGATTACCGGTACAGATCTAAATGAAAAAGCATTTGTCAGAATCAAAAAATCCATATTAGGGGATAATTTGCCTGATTATTATTGGACAGATGCAGTTAGATCATTCCAAAATAGTCCTAATTATGACAATTACAACACCTTATTTGGTCGAGTGGGACAAATTTTATCGCAAATCATTGACTTGAACGAAATCCATGTTTTTTAGATGAAAAGAAGAGACTTTATCCACAATTTTTCGCACGCTGTTGCTGCAGGGGCTATTCTTCCAAATTTTAATTATTTGGAAGCATCTAAAAAATATGCACTTTTAGAAAACACGGTAGATCCGGGTAAAATATTAATCGTCTTGAATCTTAATGGGGGTAATGACGGGCTAAATATGATTACCCCGATGGACCAATATGCAAACCTTGATAAGGTTCGGCCCCATGTCATCATTCCAGAAAAGAAATTAATCCAACTCGGAAAGAATGACTTAGCTTTTCATCCAGAGTTCAAGGATATGAAAGTTCTTTTTGACGAAAAAAGACTGAAAATTATTCAAAATGTTGGCTATCCGACTCCCGATTTTTCGCACTTCAGATCCTCCGATATTTGGCAATCTGCTTCAGATTCTAACCAATTTATTACCTCCGGTTGGTTAGGCAGATTAGCTGAACATGAGCATCCTGCATTCCCAGAATCCTATCCCAATAGTAAATATCCAGATCCATTAGCTATCGAATTGGGATATTCAAATTCATTATTATTAACAGGTGCAACTACTTTTCCTGGATTTATTCCAGGAAGTCCTGAAAACATAAATAATATTGTCAATGAATTTGATAGTTCATACCCGAATACCTACGCGGGAGACAAATTAAATTATGTGCAGATTATTGCCAAACAATCTAATTTATACAGTTCAGTTGTTAGAGATGCCTATAGAAAAGGAAATCATGCTGTCCAATTTCCGAATGATGAATTGGGAGGTCAATTTTATCGCATGAGTAGATTGATTCGGGGCGGATTAAATACACGGATTTACCATGCCACGATTGGTGGATTTGATACGCATGACTACCAAGTAGATCAAGATGACCACGCAAAAGGACCGCACGCCAAACAACTTAAAATTGTTAATGATTCCATTGCAGCATTGATGAAATGCTTGGACCAAACAAAGGATTCTGACCGCATCATGCTCGTAACATATTCTGAATTTGGCAGAAGAATTGCTTCTCGATCGAGCGGTGGAACAGATCATGGTACTGCCTTCCCAATGATGATTTTCGGGAATAATTTGAATGCCAATGTATTGGGTAAAAATCCCAAAATTGATCCAAAAATAACCTGGGAAGACAATTTGGATGCCGAATTTGATTTTAGACAAATTTATGCTTCGGTCATTGAACAATGGTTAGGTGGAGATAATTCTGCGTTAAAAGATGTATTTAATAAGGCGTATATTCAAGTTGGTCTAACTAAAGCTTATGCGGATGATGATCAAGATGGCGTGTTAGATCGAGAAGATAAATGCTTAAATACGCCTTTGGGAGCAATGGTCGACACTAACGGTTGCGAAGTATTTTCACTGGCTCCTGACACCTTTTCAGTCGTAGCCACCTCAACTTCCTGTATTGGTCAAAAAACTGGAACTATTTTAATTAACTCAATAAATAAGAAATACAGTTATAGCGTTTCGATTGGAGATACAAAAGCGGGGATATTGAACATATCGAATAATTTTTCCCAAAAAATAGAAAATCTAGCTGTTGGATCATATTCTATTACCATTCGTGTGGATGGAATTTCTAATTTTGAGAGAAAATATGAAATTAAAATTGGCGAACCTCAAGCATTAAATGCTAGCACATCCGTAGATTCTTTAACGGAAAGTTTAAAAATTAATCTTAAAGGGGCTGAAAATTATTTTATAAATCTTAATGGAGCAAAGACAGAAACCATTGATTCTAGAATTAATCTGCCCTTACAAAAAGGATTAAATACGCTAAGAATTACTACAAGTAAGGATTGTCAAGGTGCTTATTATGAAGATATATTTTTATCCGAAGAAACCAATATTTTCCCTAATCCAACATCGGGACCAGTCAAAGTATTTATCCGAGGAATGGATTCACAGGCAGAAATAACAATCAATTCCATTATCGGAACTACTAGCTATCAAGCAACGCACATTATACCATTCAGTCGAATTGTAGACTTGGACTTAACTAGTCTTGTTGCAGGCATTTATTTAGTTAAAATCAATGGTGACACGGTTAGATCCACATGTAAACTGATAAAATATTAACAAATGAGAAATCTGGTCTATTTATTGCTCATATTCTTTTTTATTAACGGATGCTCAAAAAATGATACTGTTAATCCTTTGCCAACAACTCCAGTTGCACCCGCTCCAATACTAGAAATTGGAGAACTTAATTTAGAACTTCCTGAAAACAATAAGAATTGCGAAACGGGCTCTGTCAATTTGGACAAGGCAGAAATTGAATTCAAATGGAAAGCGGCTAATAATGCTACAAAATATGAAATTCAAATAACTGATTTACAAGATAACAAAACAACTAAATTTTCAGATGTCGTAGGTACTTCAAAAAAGATCAGTTTAATACGAGGTAAATCGTATTCATGGAATATAACTGCATCAAATGCTGGTAGTAAAACAGTAGCATCTGCCATTTGGAAGTTTTATTTATCTGGAGATGGAAAAACAAATCGTGCTCCTACACCTGCAAAAGTAATCTATCCTGTTCCTGGTTCCACGATAAATTTAAATCCAGCGGGTACCGTTAAATTTGAATGGACAGCAGAAGATCCTGATAAGGATTTACTAAGCTACTCCATTCGAATTGATACCTTAAGTAGGGACCAAAAATTATCTGGTAATTCATTTGATACAAAAAATCCATTTCATGAAATTAAATTGGTTCAAGGAAAAATATACTATTGGTCTGTCATCACAAAAGATGAATCAATTTCGATAAAATCGGATGTTTTTAGTTTTAAACTAAAATAGTGGAGTATGATTAAATAGGAAACTCTCCTTAAAGAAATTTATAATTAATCAGATAACTTAACAACTGTGTTAAAAACTGATTTCTAAAGCTAGTTCTATGAAGAAAATTTTATTTTTATTCTTGTTGATTTCAACAATTTCAAATGCTCAAATTGCTCGGGAAAAGAAAGTGATTTTTGAAAAAGAGTTGAGTGTTGTAAATTTTCTACCTCCACCAGTTTATATGGAAGGAAATGTTTGGGATGAATTTGGGGATTTGTTTTTTGAAAAAAATGGTAAGCAATATTGGTTAGCAACCTTTACTTCTATTATTAAAACAAATTTCGATTATTACCGAATGTTTGAAATAAAATCAGATAGCGGAATTGTTCGGGAGGTTACCAAATCCATGCTTGGTGATTATTATAAAGTTGGAGGGTTAAATCCCCCATATTATTATGAAGATATAGACAATGATGGGATTAAAGACATTATGGTTTTTGATCATGGAAAGGAAGTTGAGGGGCAGCAACCATGGGGCGACTATAATGTTTTTTTTAAAGGTACTGCTTTAGGATTTGAGAAGAAGGAAATACCTTTAATTACAACTATTTATAATTATTATCATGCTCATGCAGTGGGTGATTTTGATAACGATGGTGACTTAGATATAGCGATGAGTTCTAATGAACTCATTATTTATAAAAATGATGGGAAAGGTAATTTTTCTGAAAGTTTAATCCCAAGTTATAAGGAAAATCAATGGTATGGGAAACAGATACTTATAAATGGTAATTGGTATTATATGGGAACGTTTGGGTTAAAGTTTTCAAATATTGATTTGGATGTCGAATTAGAATTGTTGGAGAATGCTGCAAAAGATCCATTCATAGGGCCATGAATTTTTATACTTTTAACAAAAAAAGCCTCATTGGCATTCAGCAAAAGGTGTGAGCTAATAAAATT
>CAIZMB010000134.1 GCA_903933935.1 uncultured Cytophagaceae bacterium | reverse complement strand
TGGATAAAATTTGCAAGGTTTCTTTTTCAATCGAGTAATAAATAAAAACACCATTTCTTCGAGTTCTAACAATTCCTGCTTCCTTTAAGACAGAAAGATGCCTTGATATAGTGGGTGCTGCGAAAGAAAATTGTTCAAAAATAGCCGTGGCAGGTAATTCTCCTGACTGCAATAGTTCTACAATTTTTCTTCTTGATTCGTCACCTAAAGCTTTAGCAATATCCTCTACACTCATTATTATTACTTATTTAGCTAATTTAGGTATTTCTTTTTTTAATTCCAAATACTTTAATTTGGCTTCATTTTGACTTGTTTAAAATCATATCATATTTTAATTAGCTTTTAAGATAATTATAATTATCGTAACAGCTAAATAGATAGTTGATCAACTAAATAGTTATTAGTCATTATGCTAATTAATAAATATCATTAATTATGCTTTATATACTGTTTTTTATTAGTTGGCTTAACTACTATTTTAATTTTTTAGTATTTCAGTTATAAACAAAAAAAATCCTTAGAAATTAATCTAAGGATTTGCCTGTAATTATTTGATTTGCTTTTTAGATATTCATCGAAATTTTTTTATGTTTAATCCTATTCTAATTTTTAACATAAACTCTTTTAACCCGACTGCTGATATTCGTCATTATTTCATATGGGATTGTTTTTGCATTTTTTGCTAATTTAGATAATTGTATTTTTCCGCCAAAAGCTAATGCTATATCCCCTGCTTTTACGTTCTTTAAATGACTTATATCGACCATCGTCATGTCCATACAAACAGCTCCAATAGTGGGACAAAATACTCCATTAATTTCAAACATTCCCTTACCCATTCCGAGAGATCTTGGGTATCCATCTGCATACCCAATAGCTAATGTAGCGATGGTGCTATCTTTGTTTAATTTACCTTTTCTTCCATATCCTACAGTCTCATCTTCTTTGACTGTTTTTATTTGAGAGATATATGTTTTTAGCGTTAGTACGTTTTCAATTTTCTTAATTTCTTCTTTGTTCTGTGTTATTCCATATAAACTGATTCCTAATCTGACCATATCTAACTTTGCTTCCGGATAATTTTCAATGGCTGCTGAATTTGCAATATGTAATATTGGTGTGTAGCTCAGTTTATGTGTTAAAATAGCTGACATTCTTTTGAATTCTTTGATTTGGTTTTTGGTGAACAAATCATGGTTTAGATTTTCTGAGGCCACTAAATGGCTCATGATGCTGACAACCCATAATTGTGGCGTTTCGGCTAAATAATTAGCTAATTGCTCTATTTCATGGCTTTCAAAACCTAACCTTTTCATACCTGTGTCTAATTTGATATGAATTTTAATGTTTTGTTCGTTTAAAATGCAATATTCGTCTATAGCTTTTAATAATTCGAAATTAAATATTTCTGGCTCTAGGGAAAATTCTATGAGTTTGGCAAATTCTTCTATTTGAGGGTTCATGACCATGATTGGAGAATAAATACCATTTTTCCTTAATTCTACTCCTTCGTCTGTATACGCTACTGTAAGATAATCCACTCCTTGTTGTTGGAGTATTTGGCCAATTTCTACTGCACCTGCTCCGTAAGCAAACGCTTTAATCATGACCATTAATTTGGTCTCTAAGCCTATTTTATTTTTATAGTAACTTAAATTATGTTGAAGCGCATCTAAATTAATTTCTAGTTGGGTACAATGCGACTTGTTTTCTAAAGCGTATACTAGTTTTTCAAAATTGTATTTTCTAGCTCCTTTTAATAAGATGGCTGCATTAAATAAGGAATTTAGCCTTCCTGATTTTAGAAAATCTTCTGTTGTTTGATAAACTTCAATTCCTGCGATTTTATCTTTGTTTCGGGAGATTTGACTTCCTATGCCTATAATTAAATCAATTTTCAGATTTTTAATCATTGAATTTATTTGAGCATATAAATTCTCTTCTGGTAGACCAATTTCTAAAAAATCACTTAAGATTAATACCTTTTTTTTAGCCTCATATTTTAATAACAAGGGTAAGGCTAATCTCAAGCCATCGATGTCGTTGTTATATGAGTCATCAATTATTTTTATATCTCTAATACCTTCTTTTATTTCTAGCCTCATGGATATGGGCTTTACTCTTCTTATGGCTTGGTTTAATGATAGATTATCCATGCCTAAGGCATGAGCCATGATTAAACAATGGCATATATTCTCTAACGATGCGTCATCCGTTAATTCCGTTTTTATGTCAATAAAAGGTTCGCTTTGCGAGGCTTTCTTTAATTTTATTTGGGTTTCTTGGGCAGATCTTTTGAAATAAACAAAAATATTTTTAGTTGGATCTTCCGAACTCCATTCGATCAGCTCTATCGTTGGATTTATACTTTTAATGTAGGTTTGAATTACTTCATCCCAATGGCTTGATCGATAAATTAATGTTTTACTATTTTTAAAGAGCAATAATTTTTCTTGTAATTTTTGTTCTTCTTGCATGAAATTAGCGCCATGGGCTTCTCCAAAATGAGTTAGAATACCGTGGCTTGGTTTTAATATCGCTTCTAGATTTTTCATTTCACCTGGTTGTGAAATACCTGCTTCAAATATTCCCAAATTATGATTGGATTTCATGGACCAAACAGACAGTGGGACACCAATTTGAGAATTATAACTTTTTGGGCTTTTGACCAAATTATAAGTGCCATTCAATAAAGTTGCAAGCCACTCTTTACAAATTGTTTTACCATTTGATCCTGTAATTGCGACAAGGTTATACGAAAACGTACTTCGATGTTGGGCTGCTAATTTTTGTAATGTTTGGATACTATTTTCTATTACATAAAAATCAGCATCGTTCCATTTTTTTGCTTTCTCGGAGATTATTCCGGTCCATGCTTCCTTTTCAACGACGAATTCTTTTACGCCGCTTTTATAGAGATTCTCAATGTATTGATGTCCATCATGATGAATACCCCTGACTGCAAAAAAAGCGGTATTGCTAGCGTCATAAATCTGCCGGCTATCTAAGCTGATTAAAGATGATTTTAACGATTGGGGTTGTAGAGTTTGAATCATATACTTTTATTCATTTCGCAATAGGCTAAAATACAAAAAGGCAAGGAAACATTTCCTTGCCTTTAAAATAAAATCTTAATTTTTTATGCTTCTAATGCAGCGACACCGGGTAAAATTTTGCCTTCCATGTATTCAAGCAAAGCCCCTCCACCTGTCGACACATAACTTACTCGGTCGCCATATCCAGCATTATTAACTGCCGATGCGGAATCTCCTCCACCTATTAATGAAAATGCGCCATTATCCTCAGTTGCTTTGACAACAGCATCTGCAATCGCATTCGTGCCTTTAGCAAAATTTGGAAATTCAAAAACACCCATAGGTCCATTCCATAAAATTGTTTTTGATTCTGCGATAATCTGTTCGAATAATTCAATCGATTTAGGTCCTATATCTAAACCTTCCCAACCGTCTGGAATTTCACCTTTATTGACAATTTTTCGATTGGCATTATTATTAAAATCATCCGCACACACATTATCTAATGGCATATAAATATTAACACCTTTGGCTTTTGCTTTTTCAATGAGTGATTTGGCAAGCTCTACTTTATCCGGCTCTGAAATTGATCGACCAATTTTCCCTCCTTCTGCCAAAGAGAATGTGTAGCTCATTCCTCCACCTATAATTAGATTGTCTACTTTATCTAATAATTGTTCGATAATTAAGATTTTGTCAGAAATTTTTGAACCGCCCATGATGGCAGTAAATGGTTTTTCTGCATATTCTAATATTTTTTGAGCATTTTCAATTTCAGCTTGCATAACAAATCCTGCTACTTTTTCGCTAAAAAACTGGCCTATTACCGCCGTGGAAGCATGTGCTCTATGCGCAGTTCCAAAGGCATCATTCACCCAAACATCCCCTAATTTGGATAGTTTTTGAGCAAACGCTTCGTCTCCTTTTTCTTCCTCTTTGTAAAAACGTAAATTTTCTAAAAGTAAAATTTCGCCAGCTTTTAATTCAGAAGCTAATCTATTGGCCTCTTCACTTATGCAATCTGGTGCAAATTTAACCTTTACCCCAAAAACGATGGATAAGGGTGTAACCAAATGTCTCAATGAATATTTCTCAATAGGGCCATCTTTAGGTCTGCCTAAATGTGACATTAATATGACAGAACCACCATCATGAATAATCTTTTGGATGGTTGGGATCGTAGCCTTAATTCTGGTATCATCCGTAATTTCAAAACGCTCATTTAAGGGCACATTAAAGTCTACGCGAACTAATGCTTTTTTACCGGCAAAATTAAATGTTGAAACTGTTTGCATATTTATTTTGTTTCGAAATTGTTTTGTAAAATAGACCTTATTTCTAGAGGTGCAAATATACTATTGTTTTGCAAATTGTTGAAATAATCTAATTTTATGTTTAAAAACTTGAAATTTATCTATAAATAGTACAATTTGTATTTTTATTTATACTTGAAAATGATCCAACAGCCCATTCCTGACTTATCACCTTTTTACTATTGGGAAAATTTTAATTATGTTTTGGGATATGTGAAAAAACAGTATCAAAATTTATTGTCGGATTCAGAAATTACTTTCATTCAAGATTTTGAAAATCTTACTAAAGAATCACAATGCCTTTACCTTCGATTAGCGAGTAGGCGCGCGATGTGGTTTCGGGAAGAAAAGCTGAGTTATGGAGAAATTTCTCTAATTCATTTACGCATCAATGAGCTTATCGAAAATGGTTTTGTTCGTCTTGTTTCAACTCAAGATTCTATCAATCTAGGCCCTATATTATCTGTATTTTCAAAGAAGGAATGCATCGCTCTGATATCTAAATTGCCTCATTTTCCTAAATACACATCCAATATATCAAAAGACGATTTAGTTCATTTGTGTAAGCCTTTTGGAATCGAATTACTAGATGAGCTAAACGAAATTTCGGGTAGGCTCATTTGTCCGGTCCAAATAGAATATTTTACATTTATTCAATTCTTGTTTTTTGGTACAAAATTTCGTGACATGTCTGAATTTGTCATTCGGGATTTAGGCCATAGGCAATATGTTGAAGTCAATGAGGAGGAATTTATTCCCTATTTTCAATCGAGAAAGGAGGCTATAGAAAAGTGGAAAATTAGTCTTTGGCGGGAACGTTTTCAAGAATTGTCGAAAGATTCTGCGTCAACGTATGAATTAGTAGAATCATGGAATCAAGATATTTTACCCATGTATGAAAATATTTCGGATGTGGCAATGGGTTCCTTTGAGCGTGCTTTATTTTCGTTGGGTCGTTGGCTTGAACGCCTTGGCTTTTTGGAAATGGCTTTAGACACTTTTGAACCTAGTTTATCTAGCTTATCTTTAGAACGTCGGGTTAGAATTCTGGCTAAATTAAAGCGCATTGAAGAAGCATTGATGTGGGCAAATGTGGGTTTAGAAATTGCTTTTTCACCCAAAGAAATACATTTTTTTGAAGACTTTATTTTAAAGCAAAACTCTAAGAAGCATATAAAAGCGGTCACTCAATCCTTAAAATCATCTCCAACTTTATTAATTGATATTAAATGGAAGGGGAATGTTGAAATGGGTGTCATGCAATATTTTCAAAATCTGGGCTACTCAGCCCATTTTACGGAAAATCATCTTTGGAAAAATATACTTGGTTTGCTTTGTTGGGACTTGATTTTTGATGAGAAGCAAACAGGAATACATCATCCTTTTCAATGGGCGCCAAGTCACTATTCTTCGGATGGATTTACTTTAGGAAAGGAGAGAGATTTTGAAGAAAAAATCAGTTTATTGGATTCCATCGATTCCTTTATTTTTCATGCGTTAGAAATAAAGGAAAACCATGAGGGCAAATTAAATCCATTGATTGATTGGTATACGCTCGATATTGTATTAATTCGGGAGTTGGTCAGTCGAGTTTCCATCGAAAGTTTATCTACGATTTTACGTTATTTATGGACACATTTATCTACGCATGCCAAAGGGTTTCCTGATTTGTTTATTTTTAAAGATTCTGAATATCAATTTATCGAAGTTAAATCGCCCACGGATCACTTGTCGGCGATCCAATATTTTTGGCATGATTACTTAAAAAGGACAGGGATTGAAACTAAATTATACCGAGTTATTTGGATTGATTAAAAGGTAATTAAAATAAATAGTTCATAAAACTTGACAACGTTTTAAAAATCGGTTACATTTCTGATGAATCACAAACGTTCTTTATTCTTTAGGTCCTATTTGATTCCTGGGACATTTTCCACCATTTAAATTGTATGCTTATGAAAGTGCAAGTTCACGCCATTCACTTCAATGCTGATCAAAAATTAATCGACAGCATTCAAGCTAAATTAGATAAATTGGAAACATTTTATGACCGAATAACCAGTGGTGAGGTTTTTTTAAAAGTCTCTACTGGAATTGGAAAAGTAAAAGAAAAATTTTTAGAAATTAAGTTGGCCGTACCTGGTGCCATTCTGTTTGTAAAGGAAAAAGCTAAGTCATTTGAAGAAGCCTTAGATTTGGCTTTAAATGCGTTAGCTGAACAGATTAAAAGATTTAAATCAAAAACGAATCAAAAAAAAATTGGGCGATTGCCTGATATATCGACTGAATTTTAAACATAAAAAAGGGGCTTTCGCCCCTTTTTTAT
>CAIZMB010000133.1 GCA_903933935.1 uncultured Cytophagaceae bacterium | reverse complement strand
CCGATGTGAACAATATTTTTACCCATGGCTTGAAAAATAGGCAATGCCTGATTAAATGCCTCAGAAGATCCGCCCACCATAATAGAAAGTGTAGCGGCCTCGGCACCTACTTGGCCCCCGGAAACGGGAGCATCCAGCGCGTCAACTCCCTTTTTCGCTAATTCTGTATGAATTTTTTGAGCAATTAACGGCGAGATCGTGGACATATCAATGAAACACTGACCTGCTCTCATTTCGTCAGCAATCCCTCCATCCCCGAATAAAACAGCCTCCACTTCAGGAGAATCTGGCAACATCGCAATAACTGTATCGACTGATTCGGCCAACAATCTAGGAGAAGAACAAAGTTTGGCTCCCGATAATTCTACCTCCTTGGCCGCAGCGCTTTTTTCTAGTACATAAACAGAAAATCCTGCTTTCATTAAATTCAATACCATGGGTTTTCCCATGATTCCTAAGCCAATAAATCCAATATTTTTCATGTATAAATTAAATTAAAGGGAATAATTTTGCCCCTATCAAAATGACTACTAAACCTGTTAACCCCATCACCACTAAGAGCGGTGAAATTGTCTTAAGTGCTTCCTTTTCTGTAAGGTCGCTCAATTTACAAAATATCCAAAAACCTGCATCATTCATCCATGGAACTAATTTGGAACCACAACCAATCGCCAATCCAATGTATACAGGATTAAAAGCTAAATTGGCCTGACCGGCCATCCCCGACAAAATTCCTGAAGCCGTGATCAGCGCCACAGTAGCTGAGCCTTGTGCAGTACGAACCACTGCAGCAATAAAAAATGCCATCGGGATTAAGGCCATTTGGTACCCTGCGGTCAGCTCGGCAATTTTAGCGCTAATGCCCGTTTGTTGGAGTGTCCCCCCAAACGCCCCACCAGCAGCCGTTATTAAAATAATTCCTCCACCACTCATTAAAGCCGTCTGCACAAATGGACTCAAATTTTGTCCCTTATCCTTTTTATTTTTAGCCATGACACCCAACGCAGCAACACCCCCCAAAATGATGGCAATATTTTTATCTCCAAAAAACTTAATCACCGTAGCAAATTGGCCAAACATACTTCCTGAATCAACGTTAGACCCCTTTAAAAAATTTGAAATGGCCGTATCCAAACAAATAAGGACCAATGGTATCATAACCGGCAATAAAGAGACTCCTAATCCAGGTAAATTTTGATCTTCTTTGGCTGAAATTTTTTTAAGATCTTCCAATTTTGCATCGACAGAATCCCGTAATTCAATCGGCCATTTTTTGTTCGCCCAAACGGAGAAAATATAACCTGCTGATATGGTGAAAAAACCAACGACTAATCCACAGCCCATCATTAAGCCGATGGGTATATGCATTTCGCCGATTAAAAAAAGTGGCCCTGGTGCTGGTGGGACCAAAGAATTAGCCATCGCCGCACCTGACATGATGCATAATATCAACAGTAAATAATTTTTCCCAATGCGCAAAGTCATGGCTTTGGCTAGGGGAATCATTAAAAATATGACAGTGTCAAAAAACACAGGAATTCCTAAAAAAAAGCTCCCAAAAAGAAAGGCAAATGGGGCCTTATCCACGCCTGTAAATTTTAAAAGGGATCGTATGATCCGCTCTGCAGCCCCGGATTCCAACATACATTTCCCGATGATGGCGGCCATGGCAATTAATATGCCAATTTTAGCACAGGTGTTCCCAAATTCAGTGGCAATCCGTTCGCCCACGCTTTTTTTAGAAAAGGATAATGCAGCGCCTGCATCCATTCCTTTGGAAAGGGCAAACTGCTCTAAAATAGAGGCTGGTGTCAAAATAGCGACAACAAACGCGCCCAATAAAAGAGCTAAAAATGGATGTAGTTTTAAACCAATAATACCTCCAACGACTAAAACTATTCCAATCGCCAATAAAATAATCGGATCTAATATCATGATGCTTGAGATCTAAGTTTTGATAATTTTTCCACCATGTTTTTTGCCCCCTCAGCCACAAAAGTAGCATCAGCGCCGCAGGCAATAAAACGAATGCCCATCAGATGATATTTGGAATATTCCTCTGGATTAAAAAATAAAATTCCCGTTGCTTTTCCTGCTTTATTTGCGGCCTTAATTGTTTTTTCCACGGCTCCTAAAAATTCGGGATGATTGAATTGTCCAAAAATACCCATCTCCATCGAAAGATCTGCTGGGCCTATAAAAAGCACATCCACCCCATCTAAATTTGCGATTTCGTCGAGATGATTTAGGGCTTCTTTAGTTTCAATTTGAACAATTCCTAAAATGTTTTCTTGAGAAGTTTCGTAATAGCTTTGAAAGTTTTGGGCAAATTGTGTGGCCCGAACCATTTTAGCGACGCCTCGCTGGCCCATGGGTGGATAATATAAGCCATTCACTACTTTTTTCGCTTCGCTTAGGTTATTTATTTTGGGACACATAACACCTTCCGCTCCCATATCTAACACACGGTGAATCCGTTGGGGTTCAGCGCTTTCTACCCGGACAATGATTCCAGCGGATGTATGTTGGAGCCCTTGCATTTGCGCCAAAGCCTCTTTTTCTGATCCGGCACCATGTTCTAAGTCAATTAACACCCAATCAAAACCAGATAGACCAACGATCTCCGCGGTTAAAGGGCTTCCGAGGTTGAGCCAACAACCATGCAGGGTTTCCCCCTTTTTTAATCGGCTTTTAAGTTTTTTCATAGGTATAGATTGATCATGTAAAAAGCAAAAAATTGATTTTGCCTTGATTTTTTTATAGGTTCTGCTTAATATGGATCCCACGCGTTTTTGTACTTTGACTATCGCGCGACTGATTTATCAAATTTAACAAACCTAAAGAGATTGACATACAAATAAATGGGTAATTTTAATATTTATCCCAATTTACTTATTATAGTGTTTCGCCTGAAGAAAATAAAAATTAAGATTTATATTTTCTTTCAAAAGGTGTTTATTACTTACAATCTACTGTAAATATTAGCGCTCTTTTTAAGATGATTAAAGAGTAAAAGATATACCTCGAACCGCAGGCTTTACTAAATTTAAAGCTCCATATTCCCCCATAACAAACTTATAATCTTGATCTAAAAACTGATTAATTTAGAACGTAAAACCAAGCGTGCAACTCGCATTTCGAGGGGCTCCAGGCAAAATTCCATAGCCCGGGAAAGCACCTGTTCCCCTTCTCGTAAAATAGGAAACATTCATGACATTATTGACGGATCCCTTTAAGAGCCAATGTTTACCGTATTTATATGTGAATGAAAAGTCATCTAGCGTATAGCCTGGGATTAGACCGATTGTGCCTGTTGGGTTAGGCTTGCCCGTATTTTGTGCATCAGAAAAAGATTCGGCTGTATAACTAATTTGATACGTAAATGACAAACGCCTATGGGTATATGTAAGTCCGGAACGGATAATTTGTTGAGGTGCATTTTCCAATCTTTTTCCTGCCAAATTTTCTCCTGAGGCTAAGGCAAAATTTTCATAAACAGCAAGATTTAATCCCGCAGACAGAAATACACTTATTTGACCATAATGCGAGCTCCCATGTAGGAATGAAATGGGATCTATCTCCGCGTATAATTCAACCCCTTTTGAAGAACTTAACCCTAGGTTTGTTCTATATAAATAAGGCTGTCCGTTTGAATTTTTCATTGATACATTACCAATTCTATCTGAAAATTCAAGATGGTAAGCGCTAATGTCATAGCGTAAAAAATTGCCTTTTTTGCCTCTTATTCCCAAATCAAAATTCAAGGCTCTGGCATCCTTTAATTCCGCATCCACGATATCGGTGGTGGATGAAGGTAATAAATCCGAAAAACTGATGGGCCTAAAACTTTGGGATGCGTTGCCATAAATTTCAAGTTCTGAAGTAGGCTTAAATGACGCTCCTGCACCCCATAATATAAAACTACGCAAGCGATCAGGGCTCAAAAAATTTGATTTGATATCTAAAATTCCATTCCCCTGAGAGAGGATGTATTCATAGCGCAGGCCGCCTGCCAACTTAAATTTGGGGGTGATTGCCCACGTATTTTCAATAAACGCGGAGAAGTTTTGGTTGACAAAATTTAAAGCTCTAGGGAATTTTGGATCTACTAAATTTTCCGAATATGTAGACCCATTATTGGCAATCCCTTGTTGCTGACGAAACATATTTCCTCTAAAAATCCTAAGGCCCACGGACGTTTGCCATTTTTCATTAAAAGCGTTTAAGCCCGAGCGAAACTCCGCTCCATAGGAAGTATATTCGTCACGATCAAGAGATCTGTTGGCATAATTACCCCCACTATTTGGAACATCTAAGACGTCGTTGGTTTTAGTAAAACCTAATAGAGATCTGCCACTCTGAATGGCAAAAATTTGTATTTGGGAATTAAATAATTTGCTTGGTGAATAATTGAATTTTACAACGGGCATAAACCAGTGGGAATAGTAATAATTTCTAGCCCTGTATGAAACCCATGGATCTGATTTAAATTGGGCCTCACTTATTCCGCCTGCCAATTGCGCCTCTGAAATTGATTGGGTTAATTCAAATGTAAAAAGTCCATGAGTAAAAGCCTTCAAATCCATTCTAAAATAGCTTTGATTTGATTTGAAATTTGAATTTGGTCGAAAGCCATTGCCTTCCCTAAATTGATGCGAGCCAACAAACGCTAATTTTTTCAGTCCAGAACGGAATTTAAATAGGGATGATTTCAACCCGAAGGACCCGAACGTTTGTTGGACTTCCCCGCCAAACTTCTTGTCAAAGACTGGCTTTTCGAGAATATAATTAATTAAGCCGCCAACCTGAGGTCCGTACTGCAAAGCGGCTGCGCCTCGAACAATTTCAATCTTTTCTACCCACTCAAAAGAAGGTGTATAATAGGCTTCATTATAACCCATGGGGTCCGGAGTGATATCATAGCCATTTTGCCTCATGTTAAAATCCCAGGAACGGTTTGTGCTTAAGCCGCGAATGGCAATGCTCGTATTAAAACCTGATGGATCACTTTCAATGACATGAAGTCCTGGAGTTCGACCAAAAACTTCCCTAAATGATTGATTAGCTACGTTCGCATCCAATTTACTCAATACAATTAATTCCGATTTTTTAGCTGCCAATAATCTTATCCCGTCAAAATCGACTAAATGACTATTCCCTTTAATGCCCGATTTACTTACCACAAACACCTCAGATAACATTTTAGAAGATTTTGTTGTGTCAATAAGCACCGCTACACGTGCAAGGGAAATAGAAGAAAAAAACAAAGAAAAAAATAAAAAACTTAGGCGGCAAAACATTCTATATTAATTTAGACTAATTACAAATAGTTTGCAAATATAGAATCTCACGGATAAAAAAACAAGCTATTTAGAATAAATATAAATAGTGGTTTTGCTCCTGCATTCGAAATTTAATTAATTGAGATTATCCCTTAAAAAAAGGAAGAGCAAAAAAGGATAGAAATATGAAAAAGCATAAAATATACCTCGCAGCACCAGCTTTACTAACTTTTTAAAAGTTAGTAAAGCTATACGCAAATAATTAAAGCCCATAATTTGAAACTTATTTTATTGATCATATAACTGATAAAAATAAACCCAAGGGTAAAGTACCCTTGGGTTGTATACAATCCTACTTCTAAATTATTTTCTCACAAACCACCAACACAAACTATCGTTAAACGCCTCCCAGCAAACCCGCACTTCCCTGAAGTGCATAGACTGTTTTGGCAAATTTTGTCTTTAGTTCAATTAATTTTTCCAAGGCTTCAAGTGCTTTATTCTCCCTAGAATTGATTAAAAAAAGAGAGGACTCTCCATTATTAAACCGGCTCTCCTCAGCTTTGACTAAGGCAATAAAATTTTTATTTGCAGCTTCTTGAGTCAAAATTTGTTTCCTTAAAGCAATCATTTCATTATAATAGGATTTAATTTTCACTTCAATCGATCTCCTTTTTTGGTCTTGAAATAATGATTCATCTTGTAGCTTTAATTTGGCTTTTTGGTATTCCGCTCTTCCCTGAGAAAACCGAAGTGGTATTTCAATCTTCAGGCCATACAAAAAATTATTTTCAAATAAGGGTGCGGTAAAAAAGGGCGTTTGATTTAAGGTCATTTGATTGTACTGTAAATCAACTTTGGGCAACAAGCCTTGAAATTTTAACTTTTTATCTACTTGTAAAGCAGAAATTTTAAGGGAATAAATTTGAAGTTCAGGGTGATTTTTCATCGCTTGGTCGAGTAAATCTGTCAACGAAAAATTAACTCCTTGAATAGATTCTAGAGATTCGGATGGAATTATATGATCAGGTATCTGAATCGGAACATTGTTTTCCCACCATAAAAATGCGGATAAATCCAGGGCTGCATTTTGAAATTCAAGCCATTTCGCTTCAGCTATATTGGAGAAGTATTGCTGCTGACTAGCCGCCTCTACGGTATCGATGGCAGGCCTCTCCCCGAATTCAAATCCCTTCTTCGTAAGGGATTGTCGGTCAACCGCCACCTTCAAATTTTGCTTGACTGTTTCATAGACGCGATACGATTTTACCCAATTCCAATACGCAGACATCGCATCTACGATAATTTGATTAATCACATTTCGCTGCTCTTGAACAGCCATTTGGTTAAATATTTTGGATTGAATTAGCGTCGCCCTGCGCTTATCCATCACTAAGTTTCGAGCCAAAGGAATCGAAATTCCTAGGTAGTTGGTTTGACCTAAACTCTGATCTGGGTTTAAACGAGATCCATTTAAAAATTCCATCCCACCAGAAATTTCTATTCCATACCAGGTTGGAATTGTCAATTGGGGCGACTGATATAGGTAATAATTTTTCCCGTCGAGTGTTTTTTGACTCGAGTATTGGCTAAATGTGGGATCAAAATTTCCTTTGGCTGCCAGAATATCAGCTTGGGCAGATTGAACCCTAATAAATGCTTGTTTAGCAATTGGGTGATACCTTTGAACCATTAAAAGAACTTCATCTGAATGCAAAGTCACTAAACTATCTTGAGAAAATAGTTGGACCGAAATCAGTAAAAACCCTATTATTTTTTTCATTTTTCAGAACTAAATGAGTAATAATCTGGAGGGAATCCATTTATATTTCGCCATAATTCATACCAAATTGGAACATTTTTTAGAAGCGCAATTCCTTGAGCCCCACCGCCAATTTTTACTTGTTCTGGCCACGGACGCTCTTCTAAATCTTCGACAACAAGGACTCTAAACATTCCATTAGGGCTTATTGAATTTTCAATAGCCACAACTTTACCCCCAAACGTTCCATAACTTTGATTAGGCCAGCCGCTAAATACAATGGCTGGGAATCCATCAAACATAAAACGAACCTTCTGACCTTTTGAAATAAGAGGCAAGTCTAAAGGCCTAATGAACATCTCTACCGCGTAATTAACCTTTGGAGGAACAATGCTCATCAAGTCTTCCCCCTCCTTAATCACTTCGCCCAAACCAGCCTTTTTTGCTTGAGTTATTTGACCATCTTGGGGTGCAAGAATGATATACATGCCATTTCTAATTCGATAATTACTAACTTGATTTTCCAGTTTCGCTACCTCTCCTTTACCCACTTCAATCGTCCCAAGACTCTGTAATCTCTCCGCCTCCGCCTTATTTATTTTCTCATTATACTCCTGCTCCACACCCCTCAACTCAATTTTTGTATTGACAATTTCTTGTACAGTTTGCTCCAATTTATTTTCAGCAACTGTTTTTTTGGCTTGGGCATTTTGAAAAACCACGTTTCTTTGTTGGAATTGTGTCTGTGAAACTAAACCCTCCTCATACATTTTTTGTTGACGCTCATATTGATTTTTAGCTAAATTATACTCGTTATTTGCTGCGAGTATTTCTGCCCTCTCGCCAACTAATTTATTTTCTAATTGCTTTAGCTTATTTCCTATTTGCTCAATTTTCAACTTTTTCCCCGTTTGCAAATTTTGAATTTGCGACTCAGTTACGTTGACCTTGCTATTGTAATATGAAATTGCGCCTTTTTTGGCAGTGACTTGCTGCTCTGTCCGATTCACCAAATTTGGATCCAAATAATCCTCTTTAATTTCAGATATCTGAATTAACGTATCTCCTTTTTTCACAATATCGCCTTCCCTAACCCACCACTTCATTATCTTACCAGGAATTGGCGAATTCACCGCTTGAGGACGTTGTTCTTGGTATAGACTCGTCACCTTGCCTTTGGAACTAATATTTTGTGTCCAAGGAAGAAATAAACTTGCCAAGAATATACCCAAAATGATCAGAAGCCATCGATTGATATAGCTCTTTTCATTTTGCCTATACACCTGTTCAAATGACTTAAAAAAATGACGTTCCATAATTTAGTCTAAAATAACACCCTTGCCAACTTCAAATGTCGCACTGCATTTCAAAAGATAATCTGAATCATTTGTTGCAATGATGACCGTCACATTCGGTAATTCATTTAAAAAATAATGCTTTAAATTCTCTATTATATCACTCGGTAAACCACTCCAAGGCTCTTCTAATAAAAGCAAAGATTTATTTCCAATCGTTGCTCGAATGAGTAGAATTTTCTTTTTAAGTGACTCAGAAAGTTTTTTACCTAATGGGTCCAGAATCGTGTCAAACCCCGCTGGGAAATATTGAAGGAAATTTGAAAAACCT
>CAIZMB010000132.1 GCA_903933935.1 uncultured Cytophagaceae bacterium | reverse complement strand
CGATCAAAGATTACGTGGATACGCAAATTTCATCCGCAACAATTGCGGATGCCGATGCCACCACCAAAGGTAAAATTCAATTAGCGGGTGATTTAGCGGGAACGAATAGCAGTGCATCAGCACCAGTTATTTCTAATTCAGCTATTTCTACAGCCAAAATAGCTGCTGATGCGGTAACGACCGCAAAGATTTTAGACGGCGAGATTGTCAATGCAGACATCTCAACTACAGCAGCCATCGCTGATACCAAATTAGCGACCATCGCTACTTCAGGTAAAGTGAGCAATTCAGCTACAACAGCGACTGATGCGAATACCGCATCTGCGATTGTGGCCCGTGATGCCAACGGCAATTTCACTGCAGGAACGATTACGGCAAACTTAACGGGTAATGCAACAAATGTGACAGGAACTGTTGCCATAGCCAATGGAGGTACAGGCGTTGCGACGGCTGCCGCTAATGCTGTTTTTGCTGGTCCAGCTTCCGGTGCATCACCTGCGGCACCTAGTTTCCGCGGTTTAGTGGCGGCCGATTTGCCTTCCGGATCTACGAACTATATAAATAATACCACAACCCAACAATCAGCTAGTTTTAATATTAGCGGATCAGGGACGGTTGGAACGGATTTGACCCTATCCGCATTGACGGCTAGCAAACCCGTATTTACGGATACGAATAGGAAATTAACGAGTGCAGGAACGCTGGGAATTTCGCAAGGTGGTACAGGATTAACCACTACGCCAACAAATGGCCAAATACTTATCGGAAATGGAACAGGATTTACATTGGCAAATTTATCGCAGGGGACAGGCATTTCGATATCGACTGGTACTGGGTCCATCTCGATTGCTGCTGCGGTAAGACCAACGACAGATCAATTTTCTGCAACTGCTAACCAAACAACTTTCACGTTAACTCAAACACCATTAACGAATGCCAATTCAAAAGATAATGTTTGGATGTTTATTAATGGTGTTCGGACAAATAACGATGCCTATTCAGTCAGCGGAACAACTGTGACCTACGTACCTGGATCAAATGGGTCATATGCGCTACTTGCTAACGATCGTATTCAATTTGATTATATGTATTAACCAAAATCGAAAGAATCAAATGAAATCCATTTATTGTTTTCTTATAGGTATAGGGTTACTGATGTCAAATATGGTATCAGCTCAACGAACGATGTTTGGCAGCAATAATAATTATGTTGCGCCATTTATTGATGTTCCAACGGGTACAAATCCAGTGACTACAGAACTTAAAATGTATTTGGATGCAACTAGAACATTATCCTATTCCGGTTCAGGAACTACTTGGTCAGATATTAGCGGTGTTAACCCAGCAAATAATGTCACATTATCTCCTAAACTTATTTTTGGACAAAGTTCCCGAAATAATGGATCTGGAAGTTTCACATTCGATGGTGAGAGTGGTGCTTATGCTACACCCACAGGTGCAATTAATTTAACTACAGCGACATTTATAGCCTGGGTAAATCCTGCCGTTGGATGTCCCAATTATAGCGGAATTATAATGAACCGGGGACAAGGAGGAAATGGTAGTGTAACAGGATTACTTTTAGGAGGCAAACCTACTGGAAGTCAAGAGCATTATATTGTTTATAACTGGAATAATGAGGATCAATACACTCAAACTTTGCTTGTACCAAATAATCAATGGTCTATGCTAGCGGTATCCATCAGCAGTAATAAAGCAGAGGTCTATTTATTTAATGCGGCTGGTAGTTCCACTCATTCTCGTAATTTTTCACACGCAGGATCTAACAACAATAGATTCTGGATTGGTAGGGATCCACTATCTGAAGTTAGAAATTATCGAGGTAAAATAGGTACAGCCATGATTTATAATGCGGCTTTAACTTCTCAGAACATCACAGATATTTATAATGCTCAAAAAATGGCTTTCGGTTTATGAAAAATCATACTTTATCAACATTTTTTCTTTTTGCTTCCCTTCTTGTGATTGTAAACGCGCATGCGCAATCTGTTACCGTATCCCAACTTCCTTCGGGGACTATCTGTTCTGGAACGTCTGTTGAATTCACGGCAAATCCGAGCGGTTTTTCAGGAACAATATATTACCAATGGTATTTAAATGGAACCGCCATTAATGGTGCTACGGGCGTTAAATATACCACCTCCACATTAAATAATGGGGATCAAATTTATGTACAATGTAGTAATAGCACAGTTAGCGAAATGGTTGCGGGATCTGAATTTT
The DNA here is from genome assembly GCA_903933935.1 of uncultured Cytophagaceae bacterium. Lineage (GTDB taxonomy): Bacteria > Bacteroidota > Bacteroidia > Cytophagales > Spirosomataceae > Aquirufa. Next base: position 6,623 of record CAIZMB010000132.1, on the reverse strand, counting down.
ATTATGATGCAACCAATCCAAACTCGTATCGAGGTGCTAGCGCAACTATAACGGATTTAAGTGGAAAAGGGAGACATGGTACCATGCAAAATTTTTCTGCTCAGGGAAATGCGAATGCTAGCTGGAATGCTGCTAATGGCGGGGTTTTTAACTTTGATGGAATCAATCAATACATTACTACCGGTTGGACGCCCTCGAATACCATGAGTTTTCAATTGGCTTTCAGAAGTCTTGAAGCTTATAGCGCCTATTGGAATAGAGGATTGATTTCTACCTTTGCATTTGGTGGTACTCCACAAACAGATTACATGGGATTTTATATTGGTACTCAACCAATAAATCAACAAGGGGCAAACCTACATTATTATTATGATAGGAATGATAATGGGGATATTGGCACAACAAATTCTACATTTAATAGCACAACTACTTGGTACGTTTTAACGGTCGTGAGTAATGCAGCTGATAATGCTGGATCTGGTTCCATTAAATTTTACTTAAACGGGTCTACAACTCCAATAACAACAAGAACTGGAAAAACTACGCATGCAGGAAATATCTGGGTTGGTCGGTCGCGGTATGACAAAGATTTTTGGTTGGGCTACATAGCCAATGTCATTGTTTACAATCGTGTACTTTCTACCCAAGAGATCGCGGCAAATTATAACGCAACCATAGGCAAGGTAACTGGGGCATCTTCAGCTTCCGTCATAAGCACTGTCACTAGTTCGATCATATTGAGCTCAGCTACAGGGACGAATAATCAGTCCATATGCAATAGTACACCCATTACGAATATTACCTATGCGACTACCGGGGCCACAGGAGCAAATGTTACCGGACTTCCTCAGGGTGTAGGGGGTAATTGGAATAATAATGTATTTACAATTAGTGGAACACCTACGCAGGCGGGTACATTTAATTATGAGGTAACCCTGACTGGCGGATGTAATCCAACAAAAGTTCAGGGAACATTAGTGGTTAACTTATCGAACAATACAATCACGTTATCCTCAGCCGCAGGAACAAATAATCAATCCTCTTGTCGAAATGCAACGATAACGAATATTACGTATGCAACGACCGGAGCAACCAATGCAAATGTTACTGGGCTTCCCCAGGGTGTGTCGGGTTCGTGGGGCAATAATACGGTAACGATTAGTGGAACACCTGTACCCACTTCGGGTGAGTTTAATTACACGGTTTCCCTAACTGGCGGATGCGGTAACATTACTGCGACTGGAAAAATCACGATAAACTCGAATTCTGTGCCTAGTGTTCCAACCTCGCTTACTGGGGATGGGTGTGCAAATAATAGAACCATGCTAAGTTCAACTGGTTCAGGAATTACTTCATATGCATGGTTTCTAAACGGTTCTGAAATTCCAAATACAAATAGTCAAACCTACAGGCCCAGCGCGGCTGGAAACTATTATGTTCGGGTGTTTAATGGCACCTGTTACGGAACCTCTTCCGACATCACCATTAATGCGTGTGGAATTACCAAAACAGGTAGAATGACCGCAACAGAATACAATTTCATGATTAATAAATTAGGAGGAGCTGCTAATACCGCCAATAAAGGAGTCGATGACCGAGGATTGATACTCAATGTGCCTAATTGAGATTGAATAACCGTATAAAAAATCGATTAGGTTTCCTGGCCAATTTTGGTGTAAAAAATGGTCTTTATTAACACTTAGGAAATCGAATAATATTTAGAACACGGATTGCATAAAACCAGAGGACTTTATCTTTTGGTTTTTTTGTTTGGTATCAATTATTGGTGTAGTTGCAGCAGAAATTCATTCGCCCGTTTCAGATGCGCCGATTTCTTCTCTTCCGGCATTTTGTCCCAGGTGCTGATGAGCATGGCCCAACGAGGATTTTTGCGAAAGGTTTCCCGCTGCTTATCCAAGAATCGCCAGAATAATCCATCCCAAATTCCCTGCCATTCCCCCTTCGGATAATCGCTCATTTTCAAGATGTAATTTGAGCCGCAAATATAAGGTTTGGAGGTCATCAAACCCCCATCGCTGAATTGCGACATGCCATAGATGTTGGGGACCATCACCCAATCATACGCGTCAATGTACATTTCCATGAACCAGCGATACACCGCATCCGGCTTGATTTCACACAGCAACATGAAATTTCCCAACACCATGAGCCTTTCAATGTGGTGATTGTAACCTGTTTTTAATAGCTTTCGGATCGTTTGGTCGATGGGCTCCACACCCGTATTTCCAGTGTAAAAAGCTTCAGGCATTTCATTCGTAAATTGCCAATAATTGATGGTACGCTGCTGGCTTCCAATCTTCCGGTAGAGCAATTGGACAAATTCGCGCCAACCGACCACCTGTCGAATAAAGCCTTCTATGCTGTTTAAAGGCGCTTTTGATGCGGCGATTCGTTCGATTACTTGGGCCGGATTCAATAACCCTACATTTATCAGCGGGCTTAAAATACTATGAAATAAGGTCTTCTCCTGTGCTTTGATGGCATCTTCATAATCGCCAAAAAGCGGCATGCGCTCCTGTATAAATTGATCCAAAGCAGCCTGAGCCTCCACATGTGTCGTGGGATAATAGGCCCCAGAAAAAGGCATTTCAATGGAGCCTGGGTTATGAGGAAAATGACGATTTACATAGTCAATGGCTTCCAGTAGATAGCTGTTTGGGTTGGCCGCAGGAAAGGGTGAAGGAATGAAGGTATTTTTGGGTATTTTTTTTCGATTTTCCGCATCAAATGTCCATTGGCCTCCCAAGGGTTTACCCTCCTCGTCGAGCAACAAGCCGCGGTCTTTTCGTTGCTGCGTGTAAAAAGCGGTTTGGAAATAAGGCTTGCGATTTCCCAACAAACCCTTGTCGGTATTCAAGAAATTTGGACTAGGTAAAAAGATGAGATTGCCTTGCGCCGACCGGCGAAGACGTCTTTCAAGGAGGTAATCGTTGGGGTCAAAAAGACTTATTTCTTCGGCCGATAATGACGGAATGAGCATAATCTCGGAAGCGCGAGGATCTTGCGCGTCCATGTATTCGACCGTTTTTCCCGCGGCCCGCAGTCGGTCCGCAAAAGCCTGCATGCTTGCCCGGTGAAAAAGAAGTTTTTGCTTGTGAAAATCGTATTGCTTGAAAAACAAATGAGACTCGACCACATAAAAAGTATAGTCGCCTGCTAGCGAAAATACCTCCTCAAACAATTGATGTGGAAAAATTAGAAAGGCCCTCATTTGTTGGGATTATTGACGTGTTTTTGCAAGATGCGGCTGCCTTCTTTTCGAGCCGCTTTGGTTTTCCGCATCGCCCAAACGAGGTCCGAAGCACTCTTCCGCGTTAGGCTCAAATCGACGATAGGTTCCGGGTAATCCACCCCTATTTTTACCTCGTATAAAATTTGTTCCATGTCGCTTAGTTTCCATGGTTCGTGGATCAAAGTAGCTGGAATACGGGCTAATTCTGGCACCCATTTTTTAATGAAAACTCCATCGGGATCATGGGCATACGAATTTTTAATGGGGTTATAAATACGGATGGTATTAATTCCGGTGACGCCGGCTTGCATCTGTATTTGGGGGTAATGAATCCCGGGTTCATAATCTAGAAATTGGCGTGCGAGGAAATGGGCTAAATCACGCCAATCTTGCCAAAGGTTAAAGACAAAAAACGATACGACCATGGCACGCATCCGGAAATTCAGGTAGCCCGTTTCTACCACACATCGCATGCATGCGTCGATGAGCGGCACTCCTGTTTTTCCTTGTTCCCAGGCTTGAATGAGTCGTGGATCTCGAGCCTTTTCGAGCGCCTGATAGGCTTTGTTGACCGGCTCAAATTCCATCCGAGATTCATCCTCAAATTTCTGGATAAAATGCCCTTGCCAGTGTAGCCGAGAGGTAAAATTTTGTAGGGAACGTTTATTGGTGGCTGATTTATAATGCTGCATCGTGAAGATATAAGCCATGCGCATGCTGATATTTCCGTAGGCCAAATAGGGGGATATCCGGCTGCAGGCGCGTCGGCTTGCTTCGGGTTTACTAATCGAGGAGCTATAGCCGGGATGCCGGGTTTCAATGAAACTTTTCAGGTATTTCCAACCCCAATATTCACCCCCTTCTTGGAAAATAGGATTACGTGTTTTGAATTCAATCGGCAGTTCGGGACCTTTCCAATTCGCATAAAACGAAGGGTTTAAATGCAGCAAATTCCAGTGGTCTTCTCGGACCAAAAAGGGTTCTCGGCGCATCGTTTCTTCCCAACGTAGTTGCCAGGTTTTCCGCGATTTTAATCGGCGGATGACGCCATTCGTCGGTGTTTCAAGCCATGCGATTTCTTCTTGTTGGCAAAAGACTTTAACCTCCTTGTCCCTTTTATAACTCAGCGCATTTCCGATCTCCTGATGGGAAAAGATTTTTTGGATTGCATAGGTTTCGGCGAGGGCTTTAAATACAGGCATTACCTCAGAATGAAAGAGATACAATTGGCCTTTTCGATCTTCTAATCTCCCCTGCATTTCGACCAATGATTCATGCACAAAACGCCAATGCCGGAGATCGCTATCTGGAAAAGCGATCATCGACGGCTCAAAAAAATAAACTAATAATACAGGAATGTCTTCCTCCAAAGCCCGAAATAAAGGTTCATGATCCGTAAATCGGAGATCACGTTTGAACCAGACGATATTGATGGGAGATTTGGACATAAACCAATAACTGAAAAACGGGTCGGATGTTTTCAGGAAGAAAAGCTTACCTTTGCAGCATTTTTAATTTATAATGTATCAAAATGAGACAATCATTCGCAATCTGCCTAATTCTATTATCTGGACTCACTCTAAAAGCTCAAACGGGAAGTATCGAAATCAGTTCGGGAGGCTTCTCTTTTATTCCTGCTTTTACCTCGAAAGAGCCCAACTTAATTATTAATGCGGGCACAAATCCCAAAAGACGTTTATCTGGGCACTTGATGTATATGATGCGGGTGAAAAGTGCAACTCCCACCACCGTGGTGTTGATTTCGCGATATAAATTAGTGGATAAGAAATTTAAAGCCATCTTAGGAATCCACATGCCGGCGTTTCAAATGACTGAAAATTATGAGGTGACGAGTTTTTTCGGTCGGGAATTAACGCTGAATTATCCTGTGAATAAAAAGTTGAGTGTGGGATCATTCATTTTAAATGGGAATGCACGTAACACCGACTTTAAGGTGACACTATTATCTTTGAACACGAATTATCATCAACAAAAATGGAACTTTTTTTCACAGGGATATTTTTTGAGTGTGGGCGATTTGACGGGAATAGCGGAAACTATTTCCTATGATATTTCTACGCATTTTCAGGCGAAAGCTTTCGGGAATTATACCCTCACTGATGGTCAATTTATCGGGACTGTGGGGCTAAAATATACCCTATAAGAATGGGTTTTATTTAAATGAATTCTCCTTATTTTTGCGCAGGCAGGGGATAATTTTTAGGGCCGCAATTTCCAACAGTAATCGAATGAACACATTTAAAGAATCTTTAGAGCTATTAGCTCCGGATGAAAATCTTTCACCGGTGTTAAAAAGTCTTTGGTATGATGCCAAAGGCGACTGGAATCAGGCTCACGCCGAAGTGGACCATTTACGTGATCTTGATGCTGCCTGGGTGCATGCCTATTTACATCGGAAGGAAGGCGATCTTTGGAACGCGGATTATTGGTATACCAAAGCCAAGAAAACCCGACCCACCTGTTCGCTGCAGGAGGAATGGGAAAATTTAGTGATGCATTTTTATTCTTAATTAACTAGAAAATTCATGGCTTGTCTATTTAAATTTAGTATTTTTGAAGAATCGATTTCATCTCCAATCCTTATCAATTTCTCTTAAACGTATAATAAATGATTAATCTAATGTCTAAAAAATTAAAGATGAAAATGAAACCTATTTTATTGACTTGCGCTGTGATGGCGATGTCCTTGTTTTCTTTTAAGCCGATTAAACAATCGGGGATTGCTGATAAGCCTTTTGGTGGATTAGCTTTGTATACCGTTCGTGATGCGATGATGAAAGAGGCGCGCACAACGTTGGAAAAAGTAGCTCAAGCGGGTTATTTAAATGTGGAGTCTTCTGGCTACAATAATGGAAAGTTCTATAATTTATCCCCAGCCGATTTCAAATCGCTATTAGATGAGATGAAATTAGTTCCATTGTCGGCACATCAGGGAACGGTTAATTTTGAGAATATAGACCAACAAATCGCCGATTTGAAGTTGGCAGGTTTTAAATATTTTGTTATTCCTGTTCCTCCAATGGGCCTTTTTACGTATGACCGGGAAAATAAGCGGATGGCACTGAAAGGTGGCGCGAAGAATTTGGCTGAAATCTTAGACAAATTAGGCGAAAAATGTTCAGCGGCTGGGTTGCAGTTGTTGTATCACAACCATGATTTTGAATTTGCAAAAGATGCGGACGGTAATGTTGTATTTGATTATTTATTAGAGCATTGCAATCCTAAAAATGTTAATTTCCAAATGGATTTATATTGGGTAACCAAAGCGGGTGCTGATCCAGTGGCTTATTTCAAGCGTTATCCAGGTAGATTTAAAATTTGGCATGTAAAGGATATGGATGATCAAGGT
>CAIZMB010000131.1 GCA_903933935.1 uncultured Cytophagaceae bacterium | reverse complement strand
TCATAACTAGGTTAATTTATTTAATAGGTTTAATTATTTTTAAACAATTGTATCGAATTGCCAAATTTGGATATCTCCATGTGGTTGATTTGTATGAAGTTCAGGCAAGCAAATTTGTTGTATTATAAATATTGTTTTAAAAGGTGTAATTAAAAATCCTTTGCGACGTATTACCATAATTTGTCTTCGGCAAAAATGATGAACTAACTAAATACCAATCAAAACTACTCTATTATTTTATGCACGCTTGTGTGGAATTTCATTTAATTTAAAACACCTTATGGTTGCCAAATAAATAGGTCAGCGAAAAATTATATACAAAATCATCTTGTGGATTTATCTCTGTATTGATTACTTTATTGAATACGGATGTCAGTGCAAATGGAGAATTACGCTTTGCTAGTTTAATAGCTCCGGTTAAATAATAGCCTTCATTCTTATCCATTTTTAGAAAATATATCTGAGGTGTTAGACTAAGGACTAATTCCTTCCCAATGGAGATGTTAGAAATCGTAGAATTCAAAGTTAAAAAGTGGTTGGCATTATTCGTTCCATAGTCTAAGCCATGTGAAAATAAGTAGTAAATACCAACAGAAAAATTCTTATTGATTTGATAATTAGGTGCAATTTCGGCCACCAAATATCGCTCACATAAAAGCACTTGGGCCGAATCAACCGGAGTCTTTAGGTTAACTCTTTTGTAATTTAATCCTAAATGTGAACCTATGCGTAAAGTAAATTTGTCCTGATTGACTAACTTATATCGCATCCAAAAGAGTGAAAACCATGGTTTTCCATCATTCGCAAAATTGATGTCTGCCTCAAAACTCAACTTCTTTTTTGTATACGCAATGTTGGACAACAAGGCAGGCTTCCCTAAGGAAAAAGTGGGTATTAGTGAAATTCCATTATTAGTTATAGAAACACTCCCGCTCACATGTTTATTTGACAATGCTGAGTTTATATCTTGAGAAAATATTTCTGTAGAAATAAACAGTAGAAAAGCAAGAAGCGGAAGGTAGACTAACTTCATCTTCCAAATTTACCATCATACTTTCTGTGTGAATTAAACAATTCAAATGAAAGGTTAAGGAATTCAAATATTTTTATCTCTGAATTCGCTTGGGCTACACCCAGCATTTTTCTTAAAATAGTTGGCAAAATAGGACGGGTATTCAAAACCAAGTGCAAAACCTATATCCGCAATATTCCAATCGGAATTGTGCAACAATGATTTTGCCTCCAAGATAATTCGATGTGTTATGTGGCTTGATGTGCTTTTCCCTGTGATTTTCTTAACTGCATAATTTAAGTGATTAATATGCACATGTAAATTTGAGGCAAAATCCTTTGGTGTTTTTAATTGAAGTTCGTCCTTTATGGTTTCTATTGGGAATTGCCTTTCTACTAATTCGAGGAAAACTTGGGCTAATCGTTGTGAAGCGCCCTTTTTATGAGAATAATTTTCTGATGGCTGAAGTTTATTTGCCTCGTGAAGAATTAGGTTAATATGGTTTCGAATGACCTCCGCTTTATTTAAATATTCGCCACTTTGTTCCTCAATCATCTTAGAAAAAATAGAATTTAAATAGGCTCTTTGGCTCTCAGATATATTTAAAATTGGAGTTCCGCCCATTTCAAACAGTGGAGATTTTTGAAGCGATATTGAGAAGTCATTCAGATTGAAGAAGTTCTCTGAAAATAAACAAGTATATCCGACATAATAAGTAGAAAGAGTTTCCCAAGAGTACGGGATATGTGGATTACCAAAAAATAAAATTGTCCCTTCCGCCTCATAGGTTCTATCCGCATAATGAATCTTACTTTTCCCTGTGGTTAAACAAATTTTGAAAAAATCCTTTCGGCTATAGGTTCTAATTTCATTTGTATCACTTTCAATTTGAAATACATTGAACCCTTTTAATTTGAGTTCTTCATTAAAAGAGGAAAGGGGTTGGAGGTTTTTCATTCCCCAATTTATGAAAATCAAATAATAATAGGAACGCATTGCAAACAGATTCTTGAGAAATTTTTACATTTTATCGATAATGGTTCCTGAAAATGATATGAACCACGAACCTCTGCTGACCTCGAACCACAAAATCCAACATTAAATCCTCCCTGTGATTCGATAGACCATATTTCTACCCAACCCAGTGACTTAGGGTTGCAACTTTACCTTAAACCTATGATTAAAAAGTATAAAAAGTTGCAACCACAAAAAATGTCTCTTTACAGAAAGGTGTGATGACTTTTAAACAAAAAAAGAGGTCGAAATGACCTCTTTTTGATTTGTGCTCCCCTTACAGACGAAAGATGCAACTATAATGCGATGATTGAGTATGTTACTATCAGGAAATTAAAGGGTTGAACTTCGTGTCAATTTGCAGGAGGTTAAAAATCCTAGCAATCAATAATTGAAATTTCCATACTTACTTATTTTTTTGTCTGCTTATAATAAATTGGTTCGTAAAATGTGAGATGCCTGTAAAAATCAAGATTAACAAAATAGTAGTTGTAAATGAGCTCCTATTAATTCCAAAAAATGCAATACTCCATAAAATGATAATCCACTGAATAAAGTAAATATTTGTAACTCCTTTACTCCATTGAAATAGTAAATCAAAAAAACTATTCGTTGGTATATTATCTATAACTAACTTAGTTAAATACAGCCAACCCATTACAAATCCACACATAAATAACATAGCACCTTGGCGGCTATGATAGTAATCGTTGAAATGGTAATTAAAATTATTATAAGAGATAGCACCCCCGATTAAAACAAATACTATTCCGGCAAGTCCAAAATAATTAAAGATTCTATTGGTATCTGTTGAGTTTTTAACGGTTTCACCAAGAAACATTCCTAGCAGTGGAAAAGTAAGCCAAGGAAAAACAGGGAAGGCTATTTTATTCGCAATAAAGCTAAACTCGATTGGTTGGTCTCCCCAAAACAATTCTAACACTTGGTCAATTATTGGTACGTCTATTTTTATCCCCCAAAGAAATGGCGAAATCATACTAATCAGAAATGCTGATACTAAAATCAGGTACTTGTTGATATTGAGTGCTTGAATGATTGACATTATCATTAGGGCAATACCAGCAAACTGTAATATATCGACTGTAGTTAAAATAGTGTACTCATTAAATTTTTCAATTGGGAATGTTTTTACAACATCCATATTCAGATAAGATGCAAGGCTAAAAGGAATTACACCCCTTAGGATATTTAAAAGGTATCCAGATAAGAAAATTTTAAACCCACGGAATAGCTTTGGTTTTAATTCTGATTTACTTGAATAGATAAATGAAAATCCCATCAAAGTCATAAAAACTGGTGCGGCAGGCGGCCCACCTAGAAATGCTATGATTTGTCCAAATACCGAGTTCTTTACTTCTTGATTTGCGAACACCTCAAGCGTATGAACCGCAATCATAAAAAATACAGCCAAGCCTCTTGCAAGGTCAATGGACAAAAGTCTGTTGTTTTGCTTTGTAGCAGTCATATTTACAATCATTTTTAGACTGCAAAAATGGGGTGCTTCACAATGATTTCACTTGATATATGTCACAAAATCATTTTGCTCTCAACCGACTCAAGGTTTCTCTAGTGATACCAAGAAATGAGGCGATATATGTTAAAGGGATGCGTTGGAGAAGTTGGGGTTCTTTGTCTAACAATGTCAAGTATTTATCAATTGAATTCGCCATTTGAGAAAAGTAAAACTTGTCTTCTAAAAATAGGGCGTACTCTTCAATTATTTTATTGACAAAATTGGCTATCTGAATGTTGGAAAACATTAAGGGTTTTATCTTTTTTATATTGATTGCAATTAGGGTGCAATTTTCAACCAGTTCAATTGTTTCTCTTGAAGGCTTGTCATTAAAATTTTGCAATGACCCAACCATATCATTTTCTAAAGCAAACCAAGTGTTCACTTCTATTCCATCCTTTAAGTAGTAACTTCTAACTGCACCTTTAATAACAAAATAGGCAAAATCGTGTCGTTGATTTTCATTGATGAGTACGTGCTTTTTCTTCAAATTTAAGATTGACAAATGACTGCAGATTTCTGCTTTTGTTTCATCCGTTAGTTGTTGATCAACAGAAAAATGGTCTATAAAGGATTGAAATAAGCTGTCCATTCTTAAATGTTAAGTATACAGCAAAGATATTAAGTTGCATCTTTTCAAAAAAACCTCCTGTTGAAAATACAAAAGATGCAACTACCCTAACCCACTGATAGACAAAGAAAAAGCCATCATTTCTGATGGCTTGTCCAGTGAAGCTCCCCTTACAGACGAAAGATGCAACTACAATGCGATGATAGAGTATGTGACTATTAGGAAACTGAAGGGTTGAACTTATTTCTTTTCGGCACTCAACTTCTTAGCAATGCTGTCATAATATTCTTGAGTTAATTGCTCTGTCCAAACAGTTGGTTTTGAACCGTCATATAAAGCTAAATAAGTTATCAGGTTTTCCTTACTGGCTGTGTGCCAGTGCTCGGTATCTTTAGCACATCTTATAACATCTCCTTTTTTTATAATGATGGCATCTTTTCCTCTTTCTTGATAATATCCTTCACCATCTACAACTATAAGTACTTGTGGTGTAGAATGTTTATGCCAATCAAGGGTGGAGTTTTTTCTAAAAGTTGCTTTCGTAATATTAAAATTCAATTCTGCATCGCCTTGCAATACTCCATTTAACCAGGCTTCACCTATGTAATGCGTATTAGGCGCCTTTGGCCCTTCTGTTAAATAAGAACTTACGATGTAGTCTGCCTTTTGTGAAAAGGATATAAAAGGAATCAAAAGAAATAACAATACAGTTGACTTTTTCATTTTAATGTTAATTTGAAATAAATATAGCATAAAAAAAGGGAAAGATGCAACTACCCTAACTCACTGATAGACAAAGAAAAAGCCATCATTGCTGATGGCTTGTCCAGTGTGGCTCCCCTTACAAACGAAAGATGCAACTATAATGCGATGATTGAGTATGTGACAATTAGGAAATTGAAGGGTTAAACTTCGTGTAAGTTTGCAGGAAGTCTTAATTCAATCCTAACCATTTATTTGTACCTCCACAAAGCCACATTGCATTTAGTCCGTATTCTTTTAATAGTTTTGCGCCTTCTGCCGACCTTCCTCCTCCTTTACCACAAGCTGTTACATACTTAACATTGCAGTCAAATTTAGAAACATACTCTTTCAAATCTTGAAGTGATATATTCAAAGCATTTGGAATATGAGCTTGATTGAATTCTTCTCTATTTCTTACATCTATAATTTGAATATTTTTTTTCTTATGAAGAGCTTGCTTTACTTCTTCCACTTCTATACACTCCTTAATGGACTTAATTTGTTCAGGCATACGGAATTTTATTACAAGAGATGATATTATAGTTAGTCCACCAATTAGAAAAATAGCATATTGAATACCGAAAAAATCTGCTGTTACCCCTGAAATCAATGCTCCAAAAGCATATCCCAAATCTCTCCAAAGTCTGAATGTGCCAATGCTTTCTGCACGCTGTTTGGGACTTGTAGCTTGTGCAATGGTTGATAAGAAAGTGGGATATACTAATGCTGTGCCTAATCCCAATATCGCAGAAATTGAGGATAACGCATAAAAATTGCGGGTAAATGGTAGCCCCACAATAGCCAACCCTTGTATTAACATCCCCCAAAATAACATTGACTTTTTTGAGTATTTATCAGACATCTTACCTGTAAAAAGTTGTCCGATACCCCAAACAGTTGGATAAATCGCTGTGATTATACCCATATTTGCATTGTCAAAGTTTAGTGAAAAAAGAACTATTGGAAGCAAGCCCCAAATCATTCCGTCATTCAGATTGTTTACAAGTCCTGCCTGTGTTACGGAACTTAATGTTTTATTTTTGAAAGTTGTTTCTAAAAACACATTTTCAAGTTGTGTTGTATTGTCAGTTGCACTTTCCTTATGAACAAATACCCTTGTATCTTTTACCCATATTGCAGTTAAGATAAAGCCCACAATGGATATAAAAATTCCAATGTAAAATGGATAGGGTGTAATACCATAAGTGTTGGCAATATAACCTGTCAACAATGCAACTACACCAACTGCAAAATAACCTGCAAATTCATTCAAACCCATTGCAAAACCACGGTCTTTTTCACCAACCAAATCAATTTTCATTACTACTGTACTACTCCAAGTTAAACCTTGACTTATACCCAAAAGAACATTAGCAAAAATTACCCAACTCCAACTTGATGCATCAATAAGTATGAATGGAATTGGAATAGCAAGTATCCAACCGAATAATAAAAGATTTCTTCTTCCAAATTTATTAGCCAGCCTTCCCGTAAAATAGTTTGCAATGGCTTTAGTTATACCAAATGCAGTTATAAATGAAAGGATTGCCGTTTTAGATACAATACCAAACTCTAATTCAGCAAATTGGGGGAAAATAGTTCTTTCTATTCCAATCATTCCACCAACAAAAGCGTTGACAATCACCAATATGGTAAACTGCTTCCAATTTTTTTTTAATCCTATTTGAATATTTTGTTTCATTTTTAATTTCAGCATTCATTTGAAATATAACCTTGGAAATTATTATAATATGTAAAATTAGTATAAGAATGAGAATGTAAACGTGACAATAATCACTTAATCAATACAAAAAGGGCTACACTATCAAAATAAAACCCTTTTATCTTTATATCTGGCTCCCCTTACAGACGAAAGATGCAAAACAATGCGATGATTGAGTACATCACTATTAGGAAATTGAAAGGTTAAATATTTGGTTTAAGTCTGACTGCATACTTGTACATCTTTCCATCTCCAGTTTCGTCTATTATTTTCATATTACATTTTTCAAGTACTCTCATACTTGCCAAATTAGTTTTATCGGTAAATGCATATACTAAAGGCACTTCCATTTCTTGTAGATATGCCAGAACATTATAAACAGCAGCTGTCATTATTCCTCTTCCTCTAGCTTGTTCCAGCATCCAAAAGTCTATAGACCAGTCACCTATTTTTTCTTCGCTACCTAAATAAGTTAGGCGAGGCGAATGGCACAATACATATCCAGCTGGTTTATTTGACGCTTTATCGACTAGTGAAAACAAAATAGACCCCCGCAGAAGAAACCTTTTAACAAAATCCTCTAATTTTTCTAAAGATTCTTGCTCATTGCTAACAAATACCCCAGGTAGATATTTTTTTACTAATGCATCGTTGCTATTCCTTAGATAATACTTTGCTTCAATTTCTATTTTATCCATTATTAAGCCACGAAGAGCAGTACCACCAAGGTCTATTTTAGGGATAGATTCCCATATCTTATAATTTGACTTTAATTCATCAGAATACATAACCAAAGAATTTACTGTTTGAAATAATTTATTGACTTCAATGTACAGAATATTTCAAAAAATACCCTTTTATCACTTTACGCATTTTTTCAAAAATTCGGTATAAAAACCTACTTTACTGAAATCAATCTTTTCACAATCTCAGGAGAAAATGAGCATCCTCTTCTAGTCCGGTAGCCATTTAGATTGAGCTCCTTTGATATTTCGGTCAAAGAAGTATATCCATTTTTCATTTGAAAGTGTTCTATGAATGTCTTTGCAAGTTTCCAGTTCTCGTTTTCAATTCTATTTCTTTTAATTGCCTCTGCACCTTTAATTTTAGCCTCTTTAGTAAGATTTGCAGGTGTTCCTAATTTTTTTGTTTTTGCCAGTTCTTGAAGTCCTCTTTTTGTTCTACTAGAGATAAGCTCCCGCTCCCACTGAGCAACGCTCCCAAATATTCCTAGCGTCAGTGTATTAAGCTCTGGCAAGTCAATACACCTGAGCTTAATTCCCTTATTTCTTAATGTAAAAAGAAACTCTACTTCTCTTGATAAGCGGTCTAATTTGGTAAATAATAAAGTATAACCGTTTTTAACACATAGGTTGAGTGCTATGTTTAATTTCTCTCGGTTATTATTTTTACCGGTTTCCTGCTCTGAAATAATTTCAACAAGTTCTCCTGAAGTAGATTCAATAAATTGATTTATTCTTGACTTTTGTTCTTCAAGACCAAGAACTTGACGACCGGTTGAAGTTCGAATGTAGCCTACATATTTTTCCATAAAAGAAGGTTTTAGGCTAATGTAAGCGCCAATCCGGCGTTTGCCAAACGTTCGTTCAAGTTTTGTGAAATGCGATGGAAAATTGATTTTAAAAAGTCTAAGTGCTAGTATTTTGTTAAAAAAACTCACTTTTGAAGAAACGAGTTTCACGAATTACAAATGCAATTAGATTTAGGAAATCATCTTTGGTAGTATTGATGGTAAGGACATCTGAAGGATAATTTAGATGTCCTAGTCGTTGTGTAATGAGTAACAGGAGTTCTTTTTCTTCAATGTTGAAATCGTCAATAGGCGGAGCAACCAACTTTACGGTCTGTATTGCAAGACCGGTCTCTGAGTTTTTTAAAACTAGCTTGCTAAACTCAGGGGGGATTGATTCCTTGGACATTAACCTTTGAAAGTATTCACTCCGAATTAGGGATTCAAGGGTATTAATCAAGGATATTTGACTATTAGACAGTTTTTTCATCTGCGGAAGTTTTACGACAAAATATTTTATAATCCTCAATCATTTCTCGGATTAATATAGACTTGGATTTGTTCTTATTAATTGATTCATCAAGCAGTGTTTTAAGCTGCTGTTCAGTTAGTCTAATATTGATTTTCTTGGTTTTTTTCATATCTATAAATACTTCAAATTGTAGTACAAGGCCATTTGACTTTGTAAAAAATTTAGTTTATGTTTTAATTACCCCTTCCAATAAACAACTTAAAGACATTTAAAAAGACCCCGGTGAGATTTGTGAAAGGAAGGGCCACATTTTTCACTTGGGGTTAATTTTATATGGGCAACAGCACAACCTTCCTAAGAGTAGAGAAAACAAAAAACTACACCGTGATTTTAAATTCGCTTATCACATCTACTAGTTTAACTTCTGACGAAAAATCAATTTTATTTCACATTCTGAGCTTGCCAGATGATTGGGTGATATATAAAGATTATTTTAAGAAGTATTATAGTGGCTGCATTTCAGATAAAAAAATAGATACCGCCTGGAAAGGATTAGAGACGAAAGGTTATTTAAAGAAGCATAGAGTTAAAATGCAGAATGGTAAATTTTCATCTTGGCATTACGAAGTTAGGGAAGTTCCTTTCACCGACATCCCAAAATCCGATATGTCGGAAAACCAAACTGTCGAGAACACGACATCTCAGAAAAAGGGGGATATACAAAGTACTAACCTACCAAGTACTAATTTACAAAGTACTAATTCTAATAATTTTAATAATACTAGTATAATACTGGGTAAAAATAAAATTGAAAGAAATAACACTCAAAAAGAAGAAAATATTCAAACTAAGATGCAGCGTAGTGTAAATGTGGAAGCATTGAATCGATTATTTGAAAATACTGGTATCAAATGGGTTGAAGAGATTAATTATTTATCTATTGAAAATTTCTCTTCAAAATACCAGAACATAACCGGTAATAATAATCCTCAGTGGCTTCTTGATTTGGCATCTAATTATAAAAGATTAAATCCATCTTCTAAATAAAATAACTCTCAACCCACGAAGTGGAGAATAAATCCAGTATAATCCTGAGTTGAATTCAAATAACGAACCAGGGCCATCCCCTGTTTTCAAAAGATTTAAAATTATTTAGTCAACCGATATCACTTTTGTGCACTCCTCTCCAAACTGACTAATGATTCTAACTGCTAATTTCTGGCCTGCTCGTTTTAGTTGGATTGGTTTATATGTTGAGTATTTGAAAATTTCCGCAGAATTTTTTCTTTAAAATCGGAGCTTAATACTGGATTTTTAAAAAATGGCCGAAAAATTATAATCGCATTATGGTCACCCCTAATATTGGACGTTATAACGGCGAATTAGACCGGGGATACCGGAGTCAGGAGGGGCCCTCCACCCCCACCTAGAGGGGTACTTTCTGAAATATTTTCAAAAAAATTTGGAAAAAAATTTGGAAATTAACTATGGCATACAATACCTTTGCCATATGAAATCACAAAAGGGAAATACTAAGACTACAAAACAGGCCGAAAAAATGCTTGGAACTAAAGTCATTGCCAAAAGTGTCACGCCATCAATTGTCAGCTATGAAACCCTAGTAGAAGAATTCACTAATGGACTAAGGTTTAAACCGGCATTTGGTGTTCAAGGAGCTGGATTAAATCCAAATCTAAAGAATCACTTGTCAACACTATTAAATCTCATCGATATACATAAGTCCGCATTAGATGATATTGAGGATGCCACTTTAAATTTTCTTGTAGCTGCAATAAGAGAAAACCCTCCAGTTTATATCGCTAGAACCAAAGATATCAAAACAGATATCGAATATTTCATTGCTAAGACATTTATTCCCTTCAAAGGAGGAAAGAAGAAGGAGGTAAAAGTCTATTTGGGAAAAGCAATCGATTTCAATAATGACACTAAAAACAGTGCAGCTAAAGTTTTAGGTAAAAAACTTTTAATCAAAGCTATAAACGAAAAATTCGACTTTAAATAGGTCAATTTTTTTTACTTTAAAACTATGTCAAATACAATGATTAACATAATTCATCACGCCTTTAAGCCGCCTTAATTTTCAAAAGTCTAACGGCAATTTTTGTTGCCCTTAAACTATGTCAATTAAAACATTTTACATATTTCAAAAAATAAAATAATTTAAAGATGAAAAATCTACAAAGTATTCGTTTAAGTGAATTAAAGATTCACCCACTTGTTTTAGGATTAACAAATCAACCCAAAAATCCATCAATTGAATTTTCAATTAAACACGATGGTCAAAAGACACCAATTGTCGTTGTTAAAAGAGATGATGTTTTCTTTATCATTGATGGTGTGCACCGGTACAAAGCAGCAGTTGAACTTGCTAATATTGAAGCCCTCGATAGCGAGGTATTAGATATTGAGGATGACCAGATTGTTGACAAAAGAATTATCTATAACCAGAAGACCAAGGTTCACACCTTAGAGGTTTGTAGAAACATTGAGCACATATTAGGTTTGATAGGAAGCGAACAAGGTAAACGCAACGATTTATTGGGTAACAAAAATTTAGATAATGAAAAAGAGTATGGTGCAGCCGGAAAAGACAGGTTTGAGAAAGCCTGTGTTTTATCTGGTCTTAAATTTTCTGCGAGAACTTTACGAAAACTAATGGCGGTTTATGATTTTGAGAAAGAGGATAATATACTAGACCTAATTAATGGTATCAGTGATGGTAAATTTTCAATAGACAAAGCTTACAAGTTAATGAAAAGCTATCTTAAAAAGTCAAATCAAAGTGAGGCAGAGGATAATTCATTACCAAGTATTCTTGAAAACAAAATCAATGATATTTCATATCGATTGTTTAATGAATCATCAATGAATATGGAAAAAATCGATGACCAGAGTGTGTCCCTGTTTATTGATAGCCATCCATATCTTCAATTACGTAAGTATCGAAATCAAATTGGATTACGACACGGAGAAGAAAAAACACTAGAGGAATACGTTTCTAATTTTGTCTTATTCTGCAAGGAAAAATGGAAAAAATTGAAGCCTGGAGGAGTCCTTGTAACGATACTTGGAGAGACGTATAAAGGCGGTTATAATGGTGTTTGTACAGCTGTTGAAACTGCTTTAAAAAACGAAGGATGGGAGATTATTGATGTTGTGATTTGGGTTAAGCAAAACCAACAGTATGCACCGCACCCTTTAAGGTTTGTAAATTCATACGAAAGAATAATTGTATTGAGAAAACCAGGAGCAGATACCTTTTTCAAAGAAGTAAAACGAGAATCTTCTGTTGGAGAATATAAGATAATGCCAACCTCAGGTGGCGGATATTATGTAGCAACACCTGAGACTTGTATTCCAAATGTGATTATCACAAATGTACATAATCCAGTAGAATTTAGTGAGGTCGATAAAGATTTTAGACATCAAGCACCAGCTCCTGTACAAATCTACTCAGTTTTTATAGAGGCATATTCAAAGCCGAATGACATAATCTGTGATGGATTCGCCGGGTCAGGAACCATTGGAGTTGGATTATCGATGGGTCGAAATGTCATTGCATATGAAATAGACAAGGAGTCCTATAAATTCTGTAAAGACAGATTCGAGTACTATATGTCTAAGAATAATATTGAATTACCAATGGCTGCTTAATATTTGATATGAACCCTTCGCAATTAAAATCCCAGTTAAGTTTAGATGGAGTTAGTTTGTCTGACCAGCAGAACCTTGAAATATGGGTTTTGCTGGACAAACTAGCACGTATTGAGTATAACCAATACTTGGTGGAGAAAAACTCGACTTGCGAAGGCAATTCAAGTTCAATTATCGACATTAGCCATTTACAAAAAGATGCAGCATAAAATGAAGAACGTAATTGTTTATAGTCGCGTGTCAACAGATGAACAGGCACAAATGGGTCATTCATTGGATTATCAAGAGGAAACCATAATAAGACACTGTACATTCAAAAATTATAACGTAGTAAAGTGTTTCCAAGAAGACTATTCTGCTAAAGATTTTGAACGACCTGAATGGAAAAAGATTTTAGCATTCATCAAGTCCAGCCGAAAGACTTCAGTTGCGATTAATGCCATTGTAATTTTAAGACCTGACCGCTATTCTAGAAATTTAATATTATCATTCACCGAGACCAAAAACCTAGCAGAATTAGGTTGTGAGGTTGAGTTTGTAGAGGGTCAAGTAGATGACTCAAGTCCTGACGCACTTTTACTTCAGGCGATTGGTTACGCACTCCCACAGGTTGAGAATTCTAAAATTTCCCGTAGGTCAAAAGAAGGGTCTCACAAAGCACGCAAATCAGGTTGTTTTACAGGAATCGCACCAAAAGGTTATAAGAACTTCAGGCTTGATACAAAGTCAACTCTTGAATTTAACGAAGATGCACCATTGATAAGAGAGGC
>CAIZMB010000130.1 GCA_903933935.1 uncultured Cytophagaceae bacterium | reverse complement strand
GTTCAATAAGTGAACCCCGATCGAAAGACCCACCAAATAAGCGATGAAAAGAATCCAACGATTGGCTTCTGCTTCATCTTCCACGAGTTCCCACTTAAATGCAGCCCAAACAACGATGGCTGTAAAAAAAGAGGACATCGCATAAACTTCAGCTTCCACAGCAGAGAACCAAAAACTATCTGAAAAAGTATACACTAAAGCGCCAATAAATCCGGATAACAAGAGTATTATGCTTTCGGGCTTAGTTAATGAATCAAAGGTTTTGTTTAAAACTTTACGCCCGATAAGAACAATGGTCCAATGCAAAAACAAAATCGTCAGGGCACTAGACACCACAGACATCATATTCACCCAAAAAGCTACTCGGCTTACGTCACCTAGGGCCAACAAGGAAAACATGCGACCAATTAATAAAAAAAGTGGAGCACCTGGAGGATGGGGAACTTGTAATTTATAGGCACATGCAATAAATTCGCCACAATCCCAGAAGGATGCTGTGGGTTCAACGGTCAATGTATACGTGACCAAGGCAATTAGAAAAACAAGCCAACCCGTTAGGTTATTAATTCGGTGAAAATTCAGCATAAATCGAAATTTAAATCAAAATTAGACATTTTGCCCTTTAATTTTCCGGCAAAAAAGTTAAAAAAGGTTAATTATCACTTCTAAGAAAATTGCTTTAAAAACCGAACATCATTTTCGGTAAATAAGCGTAAATCTTTAATTTGATATTTAAGCATTGTAATACGTTCAATCCCCATTCCAAAGGCAAAACCGTTGTATTTAGTGGAATCAATTCCTACATTTTCAAGTACATTGGGATCCACCATTCCGGCTCCCGCAATCTCAACCCAACCAGCTTGCTTGCATACATTACATCCTTCGCCTTTACAAAGCAAACAAGTAATGTCCATTTCAGCGCTAGGTTCAGTAAAAGGAAAATAAGACGGGCGGAATCGAACTTTCGTATCTTTCCCAAACATCTCCTTAGCAAAATGATATAAAGTATCTTTTAGGTCTTTAAAACTTACATTCTCATCTACATATAGTCCTTCCACCTGGTGAAACAAACAATGAGCTCTAGCAGAAATAGCTTCATTTCTAAACACTCTACCCGGCATCACTGAACGAATAGGTGGTTTCTGATGCTGCATTAACCGAATTTGAACATTGGAAGTATGTGTCCTCAATAACACATCATCTTGGATTTCACCTGCTCCCTTTTCAATAAAAAAAGTGTCTTGCATTTCTCTTGCCGGGTGGTTGGCAGGAAAATTCAACGCGGTAAAATTATAAAAATCAGTTTCAATCTCAGGTCCATCAGAAACTGAAAAACCCATTCGATTAAATATTTCCAATATTCTAGCCCTAACCATAGTCAAAGGGTGCAAACTTCCTTGTGAAATGGGGTCCGAAATTGTTAAATCATCAGGTGATTTTACATCAGCTTGGGCATTGGAGAAATTCTCTTGAGCTTCCGAAAATTTAGCTTCTGCTAAATTTTTTAGTCCATTAAGCGATTGGCCAACGTCCCTTCTTGTTTCAGCCGGTACATTTTTTAATTGGTCAAAAAGAGACGCTAAGCGACCTTTTCTACCCACAAATTCAATTCTAAAATTATCCAACTCCGATTCATTCGAAATAATGAATGTATTAATTTCATCTTGAATCTTTTTTATTTCCTCTTGCATCGCTAATGTCAATATTTTAATCTAAAAAATTTTATACCCCAAAGTAACCTGAAACAGATTCAATTTAGGCGAAAAAGTTATTCCTGTAGGAATAGGTAAGGTTTTGGTTAGTTGGCTTAAATTACCTTCATATCGAACATCTAAGGTAAAACCTAATAAGTCGATACCGCCCCCTACTTGATAAGAGAATGAAGTTTTAGCGGCTATCTCAGCCGTCGATCCAGTATACTTTGTCGTAACAAGATTGATTAAATCATTTAATTCTGTATCGGTTTTTAAGGTATAGGAAGCTACCGGGCCCGCCATGACATGAAAGATTTTCCAACGCAACCCTAATAGAACAGGAACATCAATATTCGTAAACGTAAATTGTTTTGTTTGACTTAATCCTGGAACATAAATTGAACCTCCTTTGGTTGAAACTAAAACCTCGGGCTCTATAAATATTTTTCTACCTAATCGGGCATAAATGCCACCGACGTAACTTTGCTTAGTATCCAAACTAGCTTGTAATTGATCTTTAATGACAGAGCCGTTCAAGGTGACCAATCCATCCGTTTCAAGTCTAGCTAAATTAACACCCCCTTTGATCCCAATTCGGAAAAAATTACCCGTAGCCATTTTGGCTGGCATAAGAAATTGAGCCTTTGCTGATGTAGTCAAAATCAGAAGTCCAAAAAATATGAGAGTGAAAAGGCGATTAAAATGCATATAATAAATTAGAAAAATCAATTAGCTTGTAAAATTATCCTTTTTCAACCGAAAAAAAAGAAAAAACCAAATCAAAGCGTAATTTTGAATTATAAAAAATAAAACGTGGCTAAAGCTAAAGCTAAAACTTCCTTCTTTTGTCAATCCTGTGGACATTCAACCCCTAAATGGCTTGGAAAATGTCCATCATGTGAAGAATGGAATACTTTTGTTGAGGAATTGATCGAAACAAACACGCATCCAGCTGAAGTTTGGAAGGATAAGTCTAGAACTAAATCTCAGGTAAAACCTAAATTGTTAGCCGAAGTAACATTTGAAAACACCCCAAAATTAATTTGTTCAGACCCCGAATTTAACCGAGTATTAGGCGGTGGAATTGTACCCGGTAGCTTAGTGCTCATTGGCGGTGAACCTGGGATTGGTAAATCAACATTATTACTCCAGGTTGCGCTATCCTTACAAGGTCCCAAAGTTTTGTATGTGACTGGGGAAGAGTCAGAACAACAAATAAAATTACGCGCGGACCGATTAAGCACTAAACCTGCTAATTTATATATCTTAACAGAAACCAATACACAGCAGATTTTTAAGCATTTAATTGATTTAGAGCCTGATTTAATCATCATTGATTCCATTCAAACTTTATATTCCGACCAGATTGAATCAGGACCGGGCAGTGTATCCCAAATCAGAGAATGCGCATTGGAACTCATGCGTTTTGCCAAAGAGAGCGCCACGCCGATATTTTTAGTAGGTCATATCACCAAAGAAGGCTCTATCGCAGGACCGAAAGTTTTGGAACATTTAGTGGACACCGTTTTGCAATTTGAAGGTGACCGGCATTTAATTTACCGAATCCTCAGAACTACCAAAAATAGATTTGGCAGTACTTCTGAGTTAGGAATTTATGAAATGTTGGGTTCGGGATTGAGGCCGGTGACTAATCCATCAGAAATTTTACTTTCCCAGCGGGATGAAGCATCCTCAGGTATCGCCATTGGTACACTTTTAGAAGGCAACAGACCCTTGTTAGTTGAAATTCAATCGTTAGTTACGACGTCCAACTATGGAATGGCTCAACGCACTGCGACAGGTTATGATTCCAAAAGATTAAATATGTTGCTTGCCGTTTTAGAAAAAAGAGGTGGGTATAAACTAGGGACTCAAGATGTATTTGTCAATATTACCGGAGGAATTCGAGTAGATGACCCCGCATTAGACCTGGCCACTTGCTTATCAATGGTCTCATCTTATGAAGATAAAATTATCGATTCTTCTATCTGCTTTGCCGCTGAGGTAGGTTTAGGTGGAGAATTGAGGTCAGTGACGCGCATAGACCAACGAATCGCCGAGGCTGAAAAGTTAGGATTTAAGCAAATATGGATTTCAAAATACAACCTTAAGGGATTAAATTATAAGCCCAAGGAGATCAAAATTCAAACGGCAGCAACCTTATTAGATGTCATTATGAACATTTGGCGTCAAAAATAGCCTTTGGATATTCGACTTGAATTAAATACAAGCCATGGGCAGGTACGGATCTACCCGCTTTTTGTCGGTCTTTTGAATTCAATATATCCGTCAAATCTGATAATTCCCAATTTCCTAGGCCAATTTCAATCATGGTTCCCACCACACTTCGAACCATCCCTCTTAAAAAACGATTAGCCTGAATGGTGAAGATTAATTGGTCGTTTCGACGTTCCCAAAATGCTTTTTTTATATCACAATCAAACGTAGTTACTTCCGTTTTTACTTTTGAAAAACATTGAAAATTGGTATGATTTTTCAAAATTTCACCTGCTGAGTTCATTTTATCTACATCCAAGGGTGCTTCAAACCAATAGGCATATTCTCTCAACAATGGACTTTTTGACGTGCAAATAACATACTCATAAGTTCGAGATAAGGCATCAAATCTAGCATGAAACTCGTCGGAAACAGCATATAAAGATTGTAGAGCTAAGGAAGTTGGCAACATTCGATTCACCCGATACACAAAATCAGCTGCTGGAATAATTTCATCAGGTAAGTCGACATGCGCAAATTGCTGTCGGGCATGCACTCCAGTATCCGTCCGTGAGCTTCCCGTAATCTCAACTTTTAAACCCAATAATAGGCTTAATTTCTCCTCTAATTCAGCTTGAACTGAATGCGCATTAGGTTGAATTTGGTAGCCATGAAATGAGCCGCCATCATACGAGAATTGTATTAGATAACGGCTCATTTAATTATTTCATTAAGGCAGTTTCCAGCGCAGAATGGTAAGAATCAAAAGCCCCTTGTAGCGTGGAAATCACTTGGTCATCCACCTTCATATCTTTACCCTTAACTTCTCCTATCAAAGAAAATACTTGATTATTTTGATTCAAAAACGATTCAAACGTAGCTTTATTTTGAGCATCTACAGAAACCATTACTCTACTTTGAGCTTCGCCAAACCAGAATGCATCGCGGCGAATATTAACATCCCCCTGAACAGAAAAACCTAATTTTCTAGGGAACGATGATTCAGCCAACGTAATCAACAAACCTCCATCAGAAACATCATGAGCAGATTGAATCAACCTAGTGTCAATTAATCCAGCGATTGATTTTTGAACTTTCTGTTCCGTTTCCAAATTAAAATGAGGCGCTGGAGTAGCTTTTATTTTTTTATAATAATATACATATTCAGACGAAGCAATGTCATTAACGGCTTGGCCTATTAAATAAATAAGGTCTCCCTCCTTCTTGAAATCCAAAGTCATTTTCATGCTTGGATCTTCCAAAATACCTAACATGCCTATGGTTGGCGTAGGAAAGACAGGACCTTCATCAGAAGATTGATTATAAAAACTAACATTACCACCAGTTACAGGAGTTTCAAAAGCCAAACACGCTTTTTTCATTCCTTTAATCGCTCCCACAAATTGCCAATAAACCTCTGGAACGTAAGGATTTCCAAAATTCAGGCAATTGGTAATCGCCACTGGCACACCACCAGAACAAACAATATTTCTGGCTGCTTCGGCCACGGCCATCGCGCAACCCTCTTCAGGATCTGCATTGACATACCTTGAATTACAATCTACCGTTATGACAATGGATTTTTGAGAACCGTGAACCTTCACGACCGCCGCGTCAGAAGGAGCATTCGTATTTCGATTTGCTCGACCGATCGATGAATCATATTGTTCAGCCACCCATTTTTTAGATGCTATATTGGGATGATTCATTAAAAAGTCAAAAGCCTTTGGCAATTCTTCCGTCGTTAAATCGGCGACAGCGTTGATCGAGAACTTCTTGAATGCTTGAAAATAAGCAGGTTCTTTATATTCTCGATGGTAAACAGGTGCGCCGCCACCCAACACTAAATCATCTGCCGGCACGTCAGCCACTAATTGGCCATCTTGGTAAAACTCCAATCTTTTTGTGTCGGTAACGACTCCAATTTGTTCACAATTTAAATCCCACTTATCAAAAATACGCTTCGCCTCATGCTCCCTGCCCTTTTCCACGACGATCAGCATACGCTCTTGGGATTCGGACAATAAGATCTCAAATGGCTGCATATTGGCCTGACGAGTAGGTACTTTGGAAAGATCAATAATCATACCATGCTCACCTTTGGCTGACATTTCAGAAGTAGAACATATAATTCCTGCCGCGCCCATATCCTGAATTCCAATCACACAACCCGCTTCAATAATCTCCAATGAAGCTTCCAACAATAACTTTTCTTGGAATGGATCACCTACTTGGACCGCCGGCAATTTTTCAGAAGATTTAGCTGTAATATCCTCAGAAGCAAAGCTAGCTCCCCCAATCCCATCTTTTCCAGTAGCCGAACCCACAATAAAAACACCATTCCCTACCCCATAAGAAATAGCTGAGGCCTGGGTCCCAACCTTCAAAATACCAGCAGAAAATGCATTAACCAGTGGATTAGTGGAATAACAATCATCAAAAAATACTTCGCCTCCTACAGTCGGAATACCAAAAGCATTGCCATAATCGCCAATACCTTTAACTACTCCTTTGACTAACCACTTCGTTTTAGCTAACTCAATATTCCCAAATCGAAGGGAATTTAGTTGGGCAATCGGGCGCGCACCCATAGTAAAAATATCGCGATTAATTCCACCCACGCCCGTAGCCGCACCTTGATAAGGCTCTAATGCCGAGGGATGATTGTGAGATTCTATTTTAAAAGCACATCCTAAACCGTCTCCAAGGTCTACCAAACCCGCATTTTCTTCTCCTGCTTTCGCAAGCATTCTAGGCGAATCCTTTGGCAAAGTCTTTAACCAAACAATTGAATTTTTATAAGAACAATGTTCAGACCACATCACAGAAAATATAGAAAGCTCGGTAAAATTAGGCTTACGACCTAAAATCTCCTGAATTCGATCATATTCTTCGGCGAGTAAACCTAATTTTTTGGCAGTTTCAACGGTAGGTAAATTGTCAATAGATTCCACAATGTAAGTTTAATTTGAAAAAATATTTGCTCCTAAATAAGCAAGCCATAAAGGTAATAATTTCCACGTTGAGACCCAAAATCAAGGGACAAAATGTACAATTACTCGACAGTATTTTGAGTTTCGACTACGCGCCAATAGGCCTTGTCGTCTGGCGTATCTAAATCCTTATATTGTACATTGAAATGACAATATAAAACGTCTTTTGCTTGTTTATGCCAAATTTCACCAAGGCCTTTTTCACCTTTCCAATCAAAAAACTGTGATTGAAACTGCTGAGGGATTACCACCGGTGGTGACATTTGCCCGCCAAAATCAGAAACAATAAAAAGCTTAGGGTGTAATTGTTTGGCATTTTGTAGGGACGACAAGTGTGAAGACTCAATGAAAGGTAAATCACAAAGCAAAACCATGATATCGTCCTGCTTATCAGCCAACATCCTTAGGCCTTCCGCCAAGGTAGACCCCATTCCTTCCGACCAATGTTCGCTAATGGAAAATTGGACTTTTGAGTTTTTACGTTGGAGTTTAAGCAAAATCTCACTGGATTTTTCAGTTTCAGCGCCGATTAAGACTAAAATTTCAGAACAGACTGAAAGAGCTTGTTGGCACGTCCGCTCTAATAAACTCTTTCCTAAGTACTGAAACAAAATCTTGGGCTCTCCTAACCTTGAGGAACGACCCGCAGCTAATATTAATCCAATCATCCGATTTTGGTCATATATAAAGGAGAGAAATCATGATTGGCATGATGTTTCTTTGTATTTACTTTTAAGCGATAAACGGCCATCTACGATTTTTTTTTACGAAATTGAATTTACAGAAAAATTATAGTTAATCCATAGAGATCGCTATTTTTGTCGTATGTTAAGCCTAGAGGAACAGCATTTCATCCAAGTACATGCGGACCAAGATCCTCATCAAATCGCTTTATCTGGAAAAAAATATCCCAACTTTGATATAAGTAAATTAGCAGGTCAAATTCAGGCTCGACAAAAATTAGCTTTTAAATTACCTTCTTGGGTGAGTCATGCAAACCTCTTTTTCCCCCCATCGATTTCCTTAGAACAAGCTTCCTCGGAAGCGACCGCTAATTTTAAAGCGAATATTGTCCATGGAAATGTCCTCGATGCCAGTGGTGGAATGGGTGTAGATTCGGCAGCCTTTGCTAGAAAAGCGAATCAAGTCGTGTATGTTGAAAGACAAGAAAACCTCAAAGAAATAACGGCTTATAATCACGCGCATTTAGGTTTCACTAATATCCAACATATCCATGGGGATGGCCTTGCCTATCTGAATCAATCAGTTTCTACATTTGATTTTATCTACTTAGATCCGGCTCGAAGAAATGCCAAAGGAGATAAGGTCCTATTATTCAAAGACTGTGAACCCAATGTGCTAGATTTCTTACCCTTGATAAACGATAAAACCCAATTATTACTTAAAACAAGCCCGCTACTGGATTTGGAACGAGCCATTTTAGAGCTTGATGGAGTGGATAAAATATGGGTTATTAGCGTCAAAAATGATGTCAAAGAAATTTTGTTTCTCAAATCAAAAGGTGCAACACATGACCCGGTGATAGAAGTAATCGAGTTAAATTCAAAAGAATCGCACCTTTTTTCAGGAACCTTGGGAACTGAAAAAAGCAAACAAACAAAGGTAGGGCACATTTCAAATTACCTCTATGAACCTCATCCGGGCCTATTAAAAGCTGGATTTTTTAAATCTGTAGTGACTGAGAACGTTTTTAAATTAAATTCAAACACCCATTTATATTCTTCCACGGATTTGGATACTAAATTTCCAGGGAAATCGTTTCAGGTCATAGAAACAGGCCCTGTGGATATTAATTGGCTCATTAAACATTTACCCAACAAGCAAGTGAATATAAGCACACGAAATTTTCCAGGAAAGCCGGAAGATTTGAGAAAGAAACTAAAATTGAGTGATGGGGGTGATTTAACCTTATTTGGATACAGAAATCATCTAAATCAAGTTGAGCTAGCGCTAACGCAAAAATGTACCATTTAGTCAATTATTTTGGTTAAAAGATTTATCTTTATAGCTCGTTAATACATCAACATTAAAAACTCATATGAAAAGTCTATTAGTAGGTATTTTTATATTCATTGCATATGTTCCCGTGTCGGCCCAAGTATTTTCGGGTATGGCAGAAATAGATAAAGCCAAAAAAGAAGGCTTTTATACGTATTTAAATACGGAAGAGAAAAATGTCACGAATGCCTGGAAAGAATATTTAAAGAAGACAGGAACTGTTGACGCCGGAAGAGCTGGATCCATTCATGTAGACCAAGCAAGAATATCGTCGATTTCAGATAATCCGATCAACCTCCTTTCCATCATTACCGAAGAAAAAAATAAAATAAAACTTTTTGTTTCCATGCGCGTGGGGCCAGATAATTACATTCAAACAGGTCACGAAAAGTTTAAAGAAGCGAGTCAGTGGTTGGAAGAATTCGCTCAAATTATTAATCTGCAGGAATCGTTGCGCAAAGAGGAAAGTAAATTGGCCGAACTCAAAAGTGCCCAATTTAAAAATCAACGATATGCAGAGAGATTAGTCCGTGAACTCGATTCAAACAAGAGGCAAACTGAACTTTTGACTAAAAAATTAGAAGAAACTAGAATTGAAAAAGAAAAGATATTAGCGAATCAAGAGCAAAATAAATTGGACCAAAAAGCCAATGAAATAGCTTTAGAACAGCAAATAAAACAAGTACAATCCGCCAAATCAAAAGTAAAATGAAAAAAATTAACATCCTTAGCGCAGCTTTAGTCTGCATGTTATTCCTGAGCAGTTTTGGGTTCGTGGAGTATAGTGTCATACGTCCCAAATTCAATCTGAGCATTACTGATTCAACGAAATCAAATCAAAATAGAAATGAATTAGTGGAATCTAAGAGTTTAAGTCAAGGTCAACCGAATGATCAAAAACCGGAGAAAGAAGAATCTTCTGAAAAGACCATTGTTTCTTGGACTGAATATTTTGCCATGGCCATAAAAACGGTTTTTCTAAAAACAGTTTCGCTATTAATCTCTTTATTCATCTCGTAAATTATTGATTTATGCCCTCATTTAACATCCAAACAAAAATTGGAGCTTCTATGCCATTTGTTTGGTCCCAATTTAATGAGGCATTATTAAAAAAAATATCTCCCCCTTTTCCTCAAGTAGATATCAAGCGATTTGATGGGTGTAGTAAAGGGGATTTAGTTATTCTTGAAATCAACTTACTTTTCATTCGAGTCATTTGGTCATCGGAAATCACGTATTCCCATACGGATTCAAATCAATCTGTTTTCATCGATGAGGGAATTAAAGTACCCTTTGGAATCAAAATGTGGAGACACGAGCACTCAATTATTAAAATAGATGAGTCCAGATGTTACATTCAGGATTTTATAACTTATAAAACATCAAATGTTTTTTTAGATATAATTTTATTTCCATTTTTGTGGGGAATGATTTTTTATCGAAAACCATTCTATAAAAAATATCTAACGAATGTAGACCTATGAAATTAACCCTTACTCACAAAATTATCATTGGATTTATTCTTGGACTTGCATTAGGAGAATTCTTTTACCTTTTCTTTTCGCCAGAAACTAGCCATGATTTAGCTTCAAAGGTGCAAGTGGTCTCCAAGATATTTCTAAGACTAATTAAAATGATTGTAGGCCCCTTGGTCTTTTGTACATTGGTTGTGGGCATAGCCAAATTAGGTGATTTTAAAGCAGTAGGTAGAATTGGAATGAAAACAATAGGCTACTTTTACTTTGCCACCATTTTATCACTGATTACTGGCCTTGTGGTCGTAAACATAACCAAACCAGGCAGCTTACAAAGTTGGCCTAAACCCGCAGCCGGAACAGAAACGGGCATAGACGTCTCCAAAACAAAATCCATAGAAGATTTTATTCTTCATATATTCCCAGATAGCTTTTTCAAAGCCTTGGCGGAAAACGAAATCCTCCAAATTGTCATTTTCTCATTATTCTTTGGGGTAGCCTTGGGATCCATAGGAGCTACTGGAAAAAAACTGATTCATGTGATTGATAATATAGCAGAAGTCGTGTTCAAAATGGTTAATTATGTCATGGAACTTGCACCATATGCCGTTTTCGCAGCTATGACCACGGTTGTGGCCAATAAAGGATTAAGTATATTAATTAGTTATGGGTATTTGATGGTTTGCTTTTTAGGTGGATTACTCTTCTTTACCGTAGTCATTTTGTGGCTAATTTGTATTTTTAACGGTATTCCTTACTGGCGACTATTAAGAGAATTAAAAGAAGCTTTATTAATTTCTTTTTCAACGGCTAGTTCGGAGGCGTCCTTTCCGCAAACAATAGCAGCTTTGGAAAAATTTGGTTGCAGCAAGCGAATTGTTGGATTTGTATTACCCTTAGGATATAGTTTTAATTTAGATGGATCCATGTTGTACATGACCTTTGCCACCGGATTCATTGCCCAAGCGTACGGAGTTCATTTAAGTTTAGAGCAACAAATTACCATGCTATTAACCTTAATGATTACCTCCAAAGGAATCGCAGGAGTTCCAAGAGCCTCTCTCGTCATTATTGCAGGAACATTGACGATGTTTAATTTACCTGCTGAGGGAATTGCTTTACTTTTAGGAGTAGATCCATTTTTGGATATGGGTAGAACAGTGACTTCAGTAGCAGGGAATGGAGTTGCTACCTGCGTGGTTTCGAAATGGGAAGGTGAGTTTAATCCTCCAGCTGCTACTGCTTAAAAGTCATTTCAACAGCCTTCCGGGCCGGAATGATGGAGGCTAAAGTAGTAATAGTTAAAACGACTATGGAAGTCCACACAAAATCCATTAATTCCATTTTGATCGGATATGCATCAATCAATGCATTAGGGATACCTAATCCAATAATTCCAAAGGTTTGTTGGGCCCAAGCGAAAGCAAAGCCAAATACCATCCCTAAAATCGCCCCAGAGAAGCAGATCAAAAATCCTACCCACATGATCGTTTTAAATAATTGAGATCGAGAAATACCGATCGCCAATAATGTCCGAAGATCTTTTCTTTTCTCTATAACTAATAAAGAAAGGGAATAAAAAAGAGTAAAAGAGGCGATTCCCATAACAAATGACATGATTAAAAACACAAAAAGCTTTTCTATTTTAATAGCTTTTAACAACATCGCATGCTGCTCATCCCGGGTCTGAATGGAGAAAGTGTTTCCTAAAATTTGTTTGATTTGTTTTTGGACTGTTTTTTCGTCCACCCCATTGGCCAACATAATTTCGTAGCCAGATAGTTTGTTTTCTGCTCCCACCAAATCGTTCATCCAATCCAACGGAACTATAACCATTTGATTATCAAAAGTTTGCTCTACTTCTAAAACCCCAGAAGGATAAAAGATATTACTCCGTATTGCTTCCTCATTAATCGAGAATTTTCGCAGAGATTGGTGATTGGGATACCACGCTTCAATTGGCTCAACGACATTTTCAAAACTCATTCCCATATTTAAAAAAACTCCAATGCCCACTAAAGCAAATGACTGACCCTCACTTTTAAGGAAATAATCACCTTCCACCACTTGCTTTTTTAAACG
This sequence comes from uncultured Cytophagaceae bacterium, assembly GCA_903933935.1. Taxonomy (GTDB): domain Bacteria; phylum Bacteroidota; class Bacteroidia; order Cytophagales; family Spirosomataceae; genus Aquirufa. The sequence goes on along the minus strand of CAIZMB010000130.1, from coordinate 5,412 downwards.
ATTGGCCAATAAAAATGAATCATCGACGCCTTTAAAACTAGCAACGACTTGTTTATTACTAAAACGAAGCAATGCTTGATCTTCTAAAACCGGATTAATAAATGTTATCCCCGATAAAGCCTTTATTTGCTTTAGTTTATCCTCAGAGATTGAGAAACGAGGCGTATTTTTAGCAATGATTTTCAAGTCCGGATCAAAAGTTTGAAATAAACCTTTTTGAAAATCCTCTAATCCATTAAAGACCGATAAAATTAATATCAATGCCATCACTTCCACCCCAACTCCTACCATAGAAATTCTGGATATTAAGGTAATAAATCGAGCCTTAACAGAGGAACCAAAATAGCGTTTAGCAATGAAGAGCGGAAAGTTCAATGAATTAGTTGGTTTTAATCGATATAATCTGAATCTATTTCATCGGAAGCCGGAGGTATCACCAAACCATCAAAAAGTGCTTCGATTTTAGCCGCATAGGCTGCCGTATCATCAAGGAAAAAAGCCAAATTAGGAATAATTCTAACCTGCTTTCTAATTCTATTAGCCAAAGCATTTCGAATAGCTTTGTTTTTAAATTCCAATTCTTGCATGATTTCGTTGGGCTTGTCGACCAACAAAAAACTTAGGTAGCACCTAGCCAATGACAAATCTGGACTTATTTTAACATCCGTAATGGTTACCATCGCACCGCCAAAAACTTCCTTAAATTCTTTTTGAAAAATTTCACTCAAATCCTTCTGAATTTGCCTACCAAACTTTTGCTGACGTTTACTTTCCATAATTGCTCCTATTCTTTTCTTCTCAAAATTCTCACAAATTTCACAATAATAATTGGAATCACCGTAATTTAGTCTTTTCAAAAAGAAAATATGTTTCAGATTCTTCGTTCAAGCTCTATTTTTGTTATGATCTTATTGATCATCATATGGCTAATAACGACTATTATTATAAGCCAATTTAATCTGCAGCCATATACATGGGAATTTAAAAATTTCTTAATCGGCCAAAACTTAAATCACGGATATCGCATCTATAAAGATATAAGAGAAAATATTGGCCCTTTGTCGGCCAACTTCTACCAATTAATCGACTTTTTAAATATTCCAATCACTTGGAATGCCTATTTAGCCACAGGAATTATTGTCCTGCAGGCCATAATATTCCAGCGAACAATCTCGCGGTATTTATTACTTCCCAACTTGGGCAACTTGCCATTTTTTATCTACAGCCTATTTTTTCATTTTTCAATGGAGTTTTTAGTACCCAATGGTTCCATGTTAGGATTATTGTTTTTGCTTCTAGCATGGAATGAAATATTAGCCCAACAAAGAACCCTAAAAGTCAATGACCGTGTTTTTCTAATTGGACTCTATATCGGCATAGCGAGCGTTTTTTTCTTGAGTTATGCTTTATTTATATTTTGGGCCATCATGAGCCTACTTTTTTACTCCAGTATCAATATCAGACAAATCATTTTATTGATCGTCGGGTTTTCTCTCTTTTATATTTTTACTGGCTTAATTTTTTCCTATCGAGATAATTTACAAGCATTTATTGACGTTTATAAAAATTCTGCTTTTGTCGTTTATATTCCCACAACACTACAAATCAAACAAATACTATTCGCCTATATTCCAGCCATAATTTTAGGAATTTGGGGTTTTGCAAAAGTTTTAAATAGCACAAAAATTAATTCCAACGCGCAAAAAGCCCAACAAACTAATTTGATTTGGCTATTAATCAGTGTAATGATCATCTTTATCATTCCCACCGTCGAGAGAATAAACCTTGTTTTCTTAATGCCTTCACTTATCTATTTTACCTTAAACCTTTTTTATTTATTTAAGTCCTATTGGCAGAAAGAATTGTTGATCTTCACCATTTTCTTCGCGATGATATTTAGTCTTTCAAACGAATGGACTGAAGAGGGCCAACAAAGAATTATTACACAAAAACTTAAGATCCGAAATGAAAAAATCATGGTCCTAGGTCCTCAAATAGAAGAATATCAAAACAATCATATGACTGGACCATTTGTCAATTGGGAACTTTCTAAATCCCTTTTCACACACCTAAATCAATACAAAACCATTATTATGATACATGATTATTTTGACAAGGAAATGCCAACTTACATTTATGACCCTGAAAATAATTTTAAGAAATTAGGATATTACTTACCCGAACTGACAAATCAATATTTATTGATTGACGCAAACACATATAAAAAAATCAACAACTAATTTTATTTACTCTATTTTGATGTCTACCCCCTTCAAAGGCAGTGTCAATGAATGTTTTAAGGCAATTTTTAGCTTCTTCTAAACTAATAAAGCGAACAGGTAAACAAAGCACATTTGCATCGTTATGAAGCCTAATCAATTCGGCCACCTCAGAATTCCATGCTAAACCCGCTCTAATTCCTTGATGTTTATTGGCCGTAATGGCGACACCATTTGCACTCCCACACAATAATAAGCCAAAATTATGTTCTCCTTTTTCAACTGATTCTGCCACTGGATGCGCAAAATCTGGGTAGTCCACGGAATTAGCAGAATAAGTTCCAAAATCCTGAACCTTAATATTTAAGCTTTTCAAAAAATCAATTAATTGATCTTTATAATCAAAACCGGCATGATCACCACCTACAGCAAAACTTATTTGAGAATCCATCTTTGTATTTAATAATTTATGCAAATGTACAGGGATATTATTTACATTTATAAACAAAACAATTAAAATATGACAGATAATCAGTGGCAAGAAGAAGAGGAAAAAATAAAAAAAGCGTTTGATGATAAAACGTGGTCACAAATTAAATCAGAAGAATCTTGGAGAATATTTAAAATCATGAGTGAATTTGTCGAGGGCATAGACAAATTATCTAAAATAGGCCCATGTGTATCAATTTTCGGGTCAGCACGAACGAAGCCTGAAGATAAATACTTCCTAATAGCTGAAAAAATTGCGGCTAAATTAGTCCGACATGGCTATGGAGTAATTACTGGAGGCGGTCCCGGAATTATGGAAGCGGGCAACAAAGGTGCTAAATCAGAAAATGGTCGCTCAGTCGGCTTAAACATAGAATTACCTTTTGAACAGACTCCTAATCCATACATTGACTCAGATAAAAATATCAATTTTGATTTCTTTTTTGTTCGAAAAGTGATGTTTGTCAAGTACTCCCAAGGATTCATCATTATGCCTGGGGGATTTGGGACGCTTGACGAAATGTTTGAATCCCTAACACTTATCCAAACGCATAAAATCGGCAGATTTCCTGTGGTTTTAGTAGGAACCGAATATTGGAAAGGGTTATTAGATTGGATAAAATCCACGATGATTCCAAATGGGAATATTAATGAAGATGATCTTGAATTGTTTTCATTGGTCGATACGCCCACAGAAGCGGTCCGAGTCATTGACGATTTTTACGCTAAATATCTGTTGAAGCCCAACTTCTAGTTCTTTTTAAAAAAGGCTTTTAGATCATTTAAAGGTAAAGCATTAAGAGTGAGTGATTTTAAAAGTCCACCTTTTCGACCCACTTTTACCCCATATTGCATATCCTTTAACCCCTCTATTTTATGAGCGTCTGGATTGATGGATACAAAAACTCCTTTATCCATCGCTGCATAAATGTGACGCCAATCTAAATCGAGTCGGTATGGGCTTGCATTCAATTCAATACTGACGCCATTTGCGAGGCATGCATCCAAAATTTTATGCGTATTCAAAGGGTAACCAGGCCTAGAAAGCAATAGCCTGCCCGTTGGGTGACCTAAAATAGACGTATAAGGATTCTCAATAGCACGAATTAAACGATCCATCGCTTTATCCAAATCCATGGTTAAGTTGGCATGAACAGAGGCCACCACATAATCAAATTGAGACAAAATATGGTCATTGTAATCCAAAGATCCATCCGGTAGAATATCCGCTTCGATTCCTTTTAAAATAGTAAAATCAGACCAAAGTAAATTGAGGTGGTCAATTTCCTCATGCTGCCGATAAACATCTTCTTCCTTCAAACCACCGGCATAAGCTGCATATTGCGAATGATCAGCAATCCCAAAGTAATGTAAGCCTAAGTTCCGACAAGCTTCTGCCATTTCTAGGAGCGTATTTTTCCCATCTGAATAAACGGAGTGATTATGCAAGCAGCCTTGTAAATCCTGCTCTTCGATCAAATCGGAATTTTTATGTTGGCCTGCCCACTCAAACTCTTGCAATCCTTCACGCATTTCAGGAAGAATAAATGGCTTATTGGATGCATGATAAATAGACTCCTCCGTCAACAAAGTTTTACCTTGAAATTGATTGTAAAAATCTACAGATTCCAAATGATTTTCATGCGCGCTGTGTTGGAATAAAGCTGATATAAATTCAGATTCATCAACTAAATGAATTTCAATGGGGATTAAATGATCTTCAAAAAAACCACGCCAAGTAAATGGCGAAGAAGCTTGGAGGTCCTCAGAGAAACCCTTAAGCTCAGAAATCTCACTTTGACTTCCAAAAATATTATCGGTTTCTATCACAAAAACTAAAGAGGTAATGACTTCGCAATTACGCCTTAATTCCCCCGAAATAGCTATTTTATCAAATGTCACTTGTAACATGGCTAGTATACGATCACTTAAAAATATCGCTTTATCTAACCTGAGTTTTTTTCTATTTTCTTGAATATAAATGATTTGAGACTGGATGGACGATTGGATCGCTGAACCAAATCCTTTTAATTTTTCAATTTGGCCATTTTGACAAGCGATATTTAAATCCTCGAAATTTGACACATTCAGTTCCTGCCAGATGGCCCGAACTTTTTTGGCACCTAAACCCTTAATTTTCAGAAGATCTAAAATACCGGGCGGCGTCTTTTCAACGATCTCTTCCAACTCCCGACAAGTTCCAGATTGGGCAAGTTCATAAATTAATTGGACGATGACTTTTCCTACTCCAGGAATCAACAACAATTGTTCGGTAGTCAGCTGGTTGATTAATCCAGGAAACTTATCTAATCCACGTACCGCAAAAGAAAGATTTTTAGCTTTGAACTCATTCACGCCATGGACATCCCAAAGCTTGACCAACAACTCCAACGAATCAACTAACTCATCATTTTCCATGCACAAATATATCATCCTCAAGGCACAAAATAATACAATTGGCCTAAGTTAATCATGTTAACACAGACGCATGCACCAATCCAAAGCTGGCTCATTGAGTTAAAAATGAGCACATTATCAAATGAAAATGGTAAATTTCCAATAATTTAAATTGTATTTAGGGAAAGAATTAAAAAATTATTTCTTTTCGGGAGAGAAGAAGGAAGAATATACTCGTTAACTCTCGAGATGTGGAAACTAATTACAAGATATTAAAGGGGAACGGCTTTATTTAAATTATTAAAAT